>NZ_JALBGW010000029.1:0-47951 GCF_023006485.1 Neorhizobium sp. BETTINA12A | reverse complement strand
GACGGCGGCACCCGCCGGGCCGCCGATAATCGCGCCGGTGACGGCGCCGCCTGCGGCTCCGTTGACGGTGCCTTGCTGGGCGGAAGCAGCAGGTGCGAGGGCGCCAAGGGCCACGGCGGAAAGAACGATGATCTGGGTCTTCATGATAGTCTCCTTCTACATGTTGTGAGCGGGCGGGTGATTTGCGCCGCGCCCTTCGAACGGGATCGAGGCCGTCTATCGCGTGACTGGTGCAGGCGGCTCGATCTTCGGCAGGGTGACGCCGATATCGACGTCATGGTTTCCGAGATAACCAGCTTCGAAGAGGAAGAACCCACCTGCGATGACGGCCACCAGCAGGATGACGGCAACGGCCCAGCCGCCGCTGCCGCTCGTACGGATCACTATCGGTTCTCGGTCACTCATGGTTTTCTCCTGTGTTCAGCGCTCAGCCGACCAGGATGTAAACAACCTCGTGGGTCGAGGGATCGACGATGATGATCCGCCCGTCCGCCAGGACGAAGTATTCGTAACCGCGATAGGCGGGCACGATCTCGACGATGCGCGGCGGCAACGGATGCAGTTTCACGGTCGTTGGAACCGCGACGCCGACATTGACGTCAACATCCACATTCACCGGCTCGACCTTGTTCTGGACGAGGATCTTGCGCACTTCGGTCTTCTGTTCAGTGGAGATGTTGATGCTTCCCGTGGTCTCGTTGGAAGGCTTATCGGTGGCGGCTTGGTTCGAACCGGGCTGCTGAGCACCATTATTCTGTCGGGCAGTGTCATCGGTTGCCGGTTTGCGCGCATCAGTTCCCGAGCCTGAACCGGAATTGGCGGTCGTCGAACTGTCGTTCTGGCCGGCAGGCTTCTGTTGCGCCGTATTGTCCTTGGCGCCTGGCTGTGTATCGCCCGTTTGTGCCTTCAGGGAATCGGTCGATTTTCCCTGAGCAGCGTTGTCACCGTTCTTGGGCTTCAGGCGCTGCTGGTCGCCGCTTTGGGCCTGGGCGCTCGTTTTGTCATTGCCGCCGGCCGAGCCCTGTGGCTGTTGTGTCGCCGCGCCCATATTCTGCTGCGGCTGAGCCTGTCTGGCGCCGGACGAATTGTCCGAGCCTGGCTTGACCTTGCGGGGCAAGACTTGATTACTGCCGTCCTGTCCGGTCTGATTATCCTGGGTTTGAGCGATTGCCGGCGCTACCGAAAGGGTCGATCCGGCGAGAAGCGCAATCGCGAGCGTCTGTTTCATCGAGAGTTTCATGATGTTTCCTCCATTTTCTGGTTCACCGGCGAGCCCGCTGATGGGCCGCACTCACACCTCGAACTGCGGCTGCCACGGCTCGTTCCGGGTTTTGGGCTTCAGTCTGACGCGGCCGGACTTCAGGCCGACCCTTTCTGGGCCTTTGGTCTGATGGGGCAGGCTAAAGGTCCAATGGGGGATGAAATCGAGGAATTGCGCTGTTAAGGTGCCGTTGATCCTGGAGGTTTTTCAGGAGGTTCCGTCATGGACAACTGCGTTTCCCAGGCCAGATGGCTATTGATCCCCGTCGCAGGGCTTTTATCCTTATCGCCACTTTGGAAGCGCTTGCCGTGTAACGGATGCAGACCCCGGTTCCTGCGCGATCATCGGTCCTTTTCAGCGCAGAACCTTGCCCGCCGGCTGCCGTGTTTATGGGTCGGCGGGCTCTTTGACCGGCGACAGAGCACGGAACCATAAGGGCGGGCGTCCGGTTTAGACCTTGCAAAACAGTTCAAAAATGCCTCACGCAGGAGATGGCCACACGAGGAGCGAGAGATGCCGACGCGTAGAATGCTTGTCCTGAGCGGAGCGCTCACCGCAGTCATTGCAGCGGTGCTGCCGTGGAAGGTTGTCGCCGGCGCGGACGGCCTGCCGCGTATCGCTCTGTCGACCGTTGCCGCTAAGGACGGCAATGGTGATGGTGGCAGCGGAAACGGCGGCGGCAGCTCCAGCGGGAATGGCAGCGATAATGGCGGCAGTTCCGGCAATAACGGCAATGGTTCCAGCAACGGCAATAGCGGCGGTAACGGTAACGCCGGTGGAACCGATACCGGCAGCGGCAGTACCGGCTCGGGAACCGGTATTGGTCCCGGAGCGGGATCGGCTCCGGCAGGCGAAGCTGTAAATCCCGGCAAAGCCGCCGCGTCTCCAGCCCAGCCCGCAGCCCCGGCACCTTCGGTCCCGGCGGCTCCCTCGAAAGCCGGCGTCGAGGTCGATGTTCGCGGAACGTCGATAACAGTCAGACATCACAACGGCGCGACGGAACGAATCTCTCAAGGGCGTTACGAGATGCGGGATTCGCAATCCCGCACCATCGTCAATCGGACCGCAACCCCCTCGGATGCGTCAAGACTGCGATCGTTCGGCCGTTGACCGCTGGTCGGTCGCATCGCGAAGGGCGAGTGCCGCCTCCGTCCGGTTGGTCACCTTCAGCTTCGAGAGGATGCGGGTCATGTGATGCTTGACGGTCTTCTCGTGAAGATCGAGCTGCCGCGCCACCCGCTTGTTGCTGAGCCCGGACGCAACGAGGCTCAGAACCTCCTGTTCGCGGTCGGTCAGTTCCGACAAGAGGTCGGGCTTTATCGGGGCTTCGCTGGAAGCGGATAGGCCGGCAATCAGCCGCGCGGAAAGGCTGGGCGAAACATAGCTCTCGCCGGACGCCACCGTTCTGACCACGTCTGCCAGGCCCCTCGAACCGACACCCTTGAGGACATAACCTTTTGCACCGAGTTTCAGGGCAGTGGCGATGTCTTCGCTCGCCTCCGAAACGGTCAGCATGACGATCTTGAGGTCAGGGCAAAAATCGAGCGCTTCGGTTATGGCCTCGAGGCCGTTGCCGGGCATCGAAATATCCATCAGCATCACATCCGGGCACAGTTCCCGCACGATGCGCAATGCGTCCTCCCGGGAACCGCCTTCGCCGACCATTTCGAAATCCTCGATCTCCCCCAAGCTGCGCGTCACTCCCTCCCTGAACAACGGATGATCGTCGATAACCGCTATCTTTATTCCTGCCATCAAGCCTGCTCCATTTCATGCGTGTTCAGCGACATCCTGACCGTGGTGCCGTCTTTCGATGAGGTGATTGCAAATGTGCCGCCGAGGCTTTCGATGCGCTCTCTCAAACCTGCCAGCCCGAGACCTTCCGGGCGTATGCGCTGGGGATCGAAACCCGGCCCACGATCGCCGACTTCAACGACGACATTGCCGTTGTCAAAGCTCTGGCGAACGCTCTGATCCAGGCCGCCGCCATGCCGGAAGCCGTTGTTGAGCGCTTCCTGGACGAAACGATAGATGCAGATCTTGGCCGAAGGCGAAAGGGGCCTCGATCGGCTCGACGTCTTGAGCGCGACATCGACACCGGTCCGCTGCCGATGAGCATTGACGGCGCGCCGCAGTACGTCGGGCAGTTCGGCGGCCTCGATCTGCGGCAGGACAAGACCGCTGCAGATGCTGCGAATCTCGTCCATCGCCTCGTCGAGCCGGGCCTTGATGGTGGTGACCTCCTCTTCGCGCGCGGTCGGCGACGTCGCGGGATCGGTCAGGAGCCGGCTGTCCACCCGAAGCGCGGCATAGGCCACGAGTTGGGCTGGCCCGTCATGCAGGTCGGCCCCGAGCCGGCGCAGATAACTCTCGTTAAGCGCGGTGGCCCGCCGCGAGGCCCGCTGCGCCCGCGCGTGAAGAGCCTCGTTCTGCGACAGCAGATCGGACAGTTCCGCCACCCGCTGCGTCAGCGCCTGTCGCTGGTGGTCGATCGTCCGGCTGCCGCGGAAAACGATTGCTGAAAGAATGAGGAAGAAGGCGAGCGTGACGCCGGCGACCGCCCCCCAGCTTCGAAGCTGGGCCTGATAGAGGCTGCGCTGGAAATCGCCCGCAACCTCGTAGAACTCCGAGACCGCGACGACCTCGCCCGACCAGGGCTGCAGGATCGGATTGTAGATTTCGAGAAGCGGCAGGCCGGCCGACCGCTCAAAATTGCTTTCGGGGTCTTCGGCAGGCCCGAACCGTGCCACCATCTGTCCGGAAAATGCGGTTCTGAGATTGTCGCTCGGCCCATATTTCTGCCCGATCATGCTTTTGTCGGTCGCATAAAGCACCGTGCCGTCGCGGCGCCAGAGTTTGAAGGATATGACCTTCCCCCCGAGAGCGCCCTGGCCGAAGGTCTCGTCGAGCGCGCGGGTGGTGACGTCGTCGAGCGTCTGGTTGGTCTTCATGTCGGGAAGCAGCGGGGCGATGATACTGTCGACATAAAGGGCCGTGGACGCGGCCGAATTGCGGGTGACCGTCGCCTCGATCACGCTCGTCACATAGGCGCCGACCAGAAGCATCGCCGCGAAAGCGACCAGCCCACCCGCGAGCAGAAACTGCCGGGCGAGGGATTGGTCGTTCCAGCGATCAAGAATTCCGCCGAGCCGCATCAGCATGCCGTTCCGATAACCCGCACAACGCGAGCCGATGCCCCGCAACGCATAAGGGGGGCGATCCGTTGCATTCGGAGTGGGCTATCTGATCCGGAAAACAAGCGCCGCCCGCCGATAGCCGCAGGGATATCCCGGAAAATGGACGGCGTCCGGGTTGGAGCCTCCCGAGGTCTCAGCTTTTGTCACGCCGTCCCGGCTGCGTTGAACTTGAACAAGTAGTCATGCTCAGTGAGCTGATCCAGAAGCGTGTAGCCCTTGGCCTCGAGGAAGCTCTGCATCCTGTCAATGTTCCGACATTCTATAACCATGAACCTGAAATTATGGCGGTCAAAATCAACGCCCATCAGGACTTCGAGCTCGGCACCTTCAACATCCAGCGACAGGATATCCATCAGTGCTGGCGCGTTGCCCTCGTCAAGGATCGTGCTGAGCGGCTTTGCGACTGCACCGAACTCGAATGTCGCTTCCCGATTCCTCAGGAATTGGCGCGAAAGTTCCAGATGGGCCGCTACGCTCTCCAAGTCGACCTCGACATTCGTGGAGACGCTCATCAAGTTGCCGTAGCTCATGTCCACGTACTTGTGAGGGTAACCGAATCGCACGCAGGCATTGCAGAATATTGCGTTCTTCTCGCTGCGATTCTTCCGGCATTCCAGAAAATTGTTTGGAGAGGGTTCAATCAGAATCCCGCTCCATCCGCGATTTTTTTCGAAATAATAGGTGTTGGACTGGCGAATGCCGTCGTTGGCGCCGAGTTCTACGTAGAACCCGTTATCGTAGTCGATATATTTCTCGATCTTCCGATCCAACTCGTTGAGCCCGAAATACGCACTAACAGGCTTCTTCTTTTTAAAAGGAGAACGTAGTCTGGGCATCGAAATTCACTCCGTTAGTCCGCAAACAAGCGAGGTGCGGCTCCAGATTTGGCATCGAGGACGGTTGGGGCCCGGCACCGGTTTCTGTCAGCGTTTGGGGAATATCTTTCTCAGGATACGCTTCAGCTTCTTTTCCTTTTTCTTTCGATAGCAATGCTCGCGCATATAGATATCGTCGGCAAGGAAGTTCGTTGCGGGCACCTGCGGATGGCGTAGTGGAAACTCCACACCCTGGCGGGGCAGTTCGGCGACGTTGCTCGCATCCAGCGTATGGGTTGCGTCTGCCCGGAAGCCCAGATTGCTGATCAGGTTGTGCTGCGGCTGTATGCTGATCTGCCTTTGAAGCCACTGCGAAAAGACGAATTGGTAGCCCCAGGCGTCCAGCCCATCCTCGAACACGCGATTGAATGCCTTGATCCAATGTGCGAATTCATCGGGATAGGCGACAGTGTTGAGCCAGCCGTTCTCGCGCAAGGTTCCCCAGTGCGATATCGACACGTCGTAATTTTGCCAGACCCGGCGCCAGGTGGCCCAGCCCCAGATGAGCGGGTATCGGCTGAAGAAATAGCTATCCTCGACCGTTACCCGGCCGTGCGTGAGATTCGAACCATTGATGGAGCCGACGCGCTCGTCATCCTCGTATTTTTCCAGAAGTTCGGTGCAATAGCGGAAGAAGCTGGGATCCGGCAGGCAATCGTCTTCGATGATGATCGCGCGATCGGTCTGCGAGAATACCCAATCCAGTCCGGAGGAAATGCGCTTGCGGCACCCCAGGTTTATCTCTGAATAGTTGCGGAAGACCTCGCAGTCCCAGTCGATGTTCTCGACCACCTGCCTCGTTCTGGCGCATTTCTCCGCTTCGTTTGCGCGGTCCGCTCGCGGACCATCAGCAATGATAAAAAGCTTGCTTGGGCGCGCCTTGGCGATTTCCCGGAACACCGATTCGGTGAGATCTGGTCTGTTGAAAATGATGAAGACTACAGGTGCAATCGAATTTGCTTCGCTCATCTATCCACTCGATTACGGACCTGAAGGAGATCGAAATCGCCGTCCCAAGTCTGGAGGCCGCCTTTAACAGGATGGCGTTGCATGACCGGTCCACTACGCTGCAGCACCCATCCTGTCCGGTCTCGTAAACCAGATTTTTCCTTTGAGCAAGCGAGTGAGACGTCGGATAGGGACGCCTTGCCGAGCCCGCAGGTGTCGATCCGACAATCCTGTCCTGCTAACTCAGGCCGACGTAGGCATCCTCGACGCAAGGCGGGACAGCAGCAGCCTCAGCCGGTCTTCGGCGGCGTGCCTTTCGCGTTCGAAATGCTCCAGGCGCTGCCGGCCCAACTCTTGCCAGTGGCCGTCGCCCGGCCCCTGCGCAAGTCGTTCGATGCAGTCGGCAAGCGAATGCGCGTCATCGGGGTCGAAAAGAAGTGCGGCGTCACCTACAAAATCAGCAAATCGCTGTGGATAAAGGACTGGCTTGCCCAGCACCCATGCCTCCATGGGTGGAAGATTGGAGGGGCCGAAATAGCTTGGCATGACCAGCGCACTAGCGCCCTGATACAGGAGGCTCATGTCCTCCGATGGCACGAAGCCGAGGAAATGTGTGCTGTCCGATAGGCCGAAGCCTTCCGACATCCGCCGGATCGTGCCGGCATGCCCCTGATCGCCGCCCGCGAAGACGATGCTGGGTGCCGTGCCGTTCCGCTTGGCCAGAAGCGAACAGGCCTCCAGCAGCCTGACATGATTCTTGTGTGCCCAGAATTGCGCCGGATAGAACAGATAGCCGGGGGCAAGACCGTAACGCTCGAACATCGCTGCGAGTGCGTCCGGGGTTGACGCCGCCTCCCGCAGCAGCGGAGCGGGAGAAAAAGGCATCTCTATGAAACGGTCGCTTGCGACGCCGTAGCGCCGTGATGCCAGTTGGCTGGTGTGGAGCCCGTCCGTCAATGTTGTAGCCGCCTTGACGACCGCGCGGGAATAAAGCTCTTCGCGCTTCTCGAACTCGCGGTTTTCGGTGACCTCGGGAAACTCGGGATGTTCCAGATGGCAGAGGTCCCAGATCGTGAAAATGTAAGGCGTCGCCTGGAGGTCGAGCGCATATCCGCTCGGGGCGGTGAAGTAGACGAGATCTATTCCCTGCCGCTTTATCTCAAGCTCGAATTCCGTCATCTCTTCACGCCGTCTGCGCGCGGACTGGAAGGCCTGTGCGATCTTCTTGGAGAGTTTGCGCTTCGGCTTGACGAAATGCTTGGCCTGCAAGCCGCTGGCGGCGAGGGTCTCGATATTGCTCCCGATAGTCGTGTAGATTTCAACGTCATAGGGCTCCGGGGCGATGCGGAGCATCTGCAGGGCCGCGGTGATCGATTGGTTGAAGCCGCCTCCGACAGAGATCTTCTTTTCCAGAATCACGGCAAGTTTTAGCCGGGACTTCGCCGCTGCATCCGCTGTCGCCATCGTCAGTGCCCGGTTTTTTCAACGAGGTAGTAGACACTCCAAGTATCTCGCGAAGGCGAATTCCGTGTCAGCCATTCGCCGGTCTCTTTCAGCTTCAAGCCGGCGGCCTCTATGTGGCTTTGGATTTCCGCCGGAAAGAAATACCGCATCGGATGGAGTTCCTCGAAATTTGAAATCGCGCCCGTCTTCTTGTCTTCGACGAAGAAGGTGAATTTGACGGTCACGACATGCGCGCTGCTGTCGTGCTGCGGCTCCGCGATCCGGACAATCTTGAAACTGTCGTTTTCAGCCCGGCGGACTCGGGTTTCGGGGAGCTCATGCTCTACCGCCGGCCCGTGCCACAGGTCGAAGAGAGCGACGGATCCGTTCGACATGTGGGCGCTCAATGTCGTGAATGCGGCCGCCACGTCCGCTTCATTCGTTTGATAGCTCATGACATGGAACAGCGAGACAACCGCATCGAAGGACCGTCCAGCGTCGAAGTTCCGGAAATCGCCCTGCGTGAAGTGCGCGCGTCCTTCAGGGATATCGGCTGCCATGCCTCTTGCCTGCGCCTGCGCGAGCATGTGAGGGCTCAATTCCACGCCCAGGGTTTCGAAGCCGCTTTTGGCCAGCATCAGATCGTGCTGGCCGGTGCCGCATCCGAAATTCACCAGCGTACGGGCGCCCGGCGCAATCTCCCGCAGCAATTGCGCGACGAATTCAGCCTCTTTCGCATAGTCTTTGCCGGCATTGAGGGTGTCGTAGATTTCCGCGTAATTCGCGAACACGCTCATCGAACGATCTCGCGGACGGCGCTGGCGACCTCGTCGATATCCGCATCCGACAGCCCGAGACCGCTCGGAAGATAGAAGCCGTTGGCGCCGATATGCTCCGAGACCGGGTGATGTTCACCTGCGAAAAGCCCCATCTTCTCGAAGACCGGCTGGCGATGCATCGGCCAGAAGAATGGGCGCGTGCCGATCTTTCGGCTGGACAAGGCCGAAACGATCTCGGCGCGGGTCTTTTTCGCCGAAGGGCGGACCACGAGACCGAAAACCCAATAGATATTGTCGGCATAGTTGGTCGAGCGGGGCGCCCTGTCGAAGCAGTCGAGATCGTCCAGGCGCTCTTCATAGGCCGCGCCGATCGCTCGCTTGCGCGAAACGACGTCATCCAGTTGTTCGACCTGCGCCAGCCCCAGCGCCGCCTGCAGGTTGGACATCCGGTAGTTCCACCCCAACTCGTGATGCACGAATCGCTGCTCCTCGATGAAGCAGAGATTTCGAAGCGAACGTGACCGCTCAAGCAATTCGGGGTCGTCCGACAGGACCATGCCGCCTTCGCCCGTCGTGACATGCTTGTTGGGATAGAAGCTGAATATGCTGATATCGCCGAAACTGCCGCAGGGTTTTCCCTTGTAGGTCTGTCCATGCATCTCGGCGGCGTCCTCGATGATCTTCAAGCCATGGCGCTTGGCCAGATCGAGGATAGGGTCCATATCGACCGGCAACCCATAGATATGCACGACCATGATCGCTTTTGTACGAGGCGTGATGCGCTGCTCGATCGCCTCTGCCGTCATGTTCCAGGTGACGGGATCACAATCGACCACGACCGGCGTGGCGCCGGCGCGAACGACGGCCGCGGCACAGGAAATGATGGTGAATGTCGGAATGATGACTTCGTCGCCTTCTCCGATCTTCAGAGCCTTGACGGCGACATCCAGGGCGCATGTGCCATTCGCGACCGCGACGCCGTCGGCACGCGAAACCTTGGCGGCAAAGGCTTTTTCAAATCGGCGAACGAAGGGGCCTTCGGAGGAGACCCAGCCGCTTTCGATGCATTCTGCGAGGTACTCGGCTTCCCGCCCCTTGAATGACGGTGTGTTGACGGGGATCATGGAGCCTTCACCTTCTGGTCTGGATCGATCGAAAAATGGGTAGATGGCAAGGAGATGATCTCCTGCTCTGAAGCACCTTCGAAGATGGTTTTGTCTTCGTTTCCGGCGTAGGGGCCTTGTTTGACCTCCAGCATCTCGACGGGCTCCAGCATCTTGAAAGCGTGTCCGCCGGATGTCAGCATCAGCACGTCGCCCGCGCCGAGCTCTTCCGACCCGATATATTGCTGTTCCGATGTATAGAAATCGGCCCGCAGGCGACCACTCTTGATGACGAGCACTTCCTGGGTGAGCTGGACTGCCCGCTCGTTGAGATTGTGATAATGGGGCCGGATATATTCGCCCTCGGGGCGTTTCATGTAGGCCAATTGCTGCGAATAGCTTCCATCCGTCACGAATGTCACGCCCGGCGACGTAAATTGACTGGATATGATGATCGCAATCTCTGTCCCGTTGAAACTTATCCGCTTAATCATTTTTCATCCCAGGATTTGTGGCCCATTGGAAGCCTATACCTCTACCGTTGCAGTGTATCTAGCACCTGTCGCGGACATCCAGAAGATTTCGTCGCCCAAAACCGGACCGCCGGCCCAAAGAAGACCGGTTCGGTCTGGCTGACTTATGAACCCTGCTGCCGGTCATGCAACGATGTGTGCAATACACGCAGAAGCGGATTGGCAGCGAGGACATCCTCAAAATAAGCGGCTGCACGAGCGGTACCTTCCTGAAAGCTCAAGGGATCAGCCGCAACGCGCAGGACAGCTTCCGCGAATTCCTGGTCGGTCGTCGCAGGGACGCCGTTTCCGTGGGAAAGTAATGCCATCATCGACATTCCCCGAGTGTGGATGACAGGTTTGTGCGCGGCGATGGCATCTTGGACGACACCGGAACCCTGAAGGCTGTAGATAGCCGTTTCGTAAGGCAGCAAGACCGCGTCTACAGAATGAAAAAGTTGTTCGAATTCTTCCGGCGAAAGGCGATTGTCTTGCGGCGACACGAAGACATTCCGTTCGCCCTTCTGAAATTCTTGTAAAGCTGCATAGACGCCGCCCTCACGAAAGTCAGCCATCGAGCCCTGGATAATGAAATCCAACGGTGGCACCGCTCGGGTCTCCGTCAATTTGGTAAGAGCTGCGACGATACCCGCAAGCCGCCGGCTTCCCTTCTCGGGTCTCGGCTCGCCGAAAACACCTATCCGAAGCCTATCACCTCGATCGATTCCGGTACCGGGGATCATTGCGATATGCATGCTGCAGGGCAGATAAAACCCGCCTTCTACAGGCATGTTAAATATCTCACGAAAATGGACTGCCAATTCCTCCGTCTCGGTGAACAGGAAAATGTTGGCAGGCAATTTCGCAAGGATCGCATCGAGCCGCTTTGAACGGAGCCTTTCGTTTCGGTCACCCAGTTCCGAATTTAGAAAGCGAAGACAAATCCTGGGCGCCGCATCTCCCAATATAGCTGTCAGCTCAACGGCTGACTCAAGGGTATCGAGTTCTGCCGTCGGCACGATGACAAGATCGCCGGCCCCCAGTTGAAGGCTTTGGCAGATCTCAGCCAATTGCCTCCCGAATGCCGAAAGGGGCAGCTTGATGGTATGTGCGGATTTGATGGCGGCGAATGCCGCTCCCAGTCGTTCGAATAGATTACCATGCAGCAAGCGCGATCGCAATTTAGCCAGCTTAATCGACTTGCCGCCAAGTTTTCCGGCCGCCGCTCCCAGAAACCCGTCGTAAGTTTCTCCAGCGACGAAACTTGTCTCATGGTCCGGCAGATACATACGCAACGCAGAAATCTGGGTATGATGATGTCCGCGATTGTGAACGAGCTTTCGCTCTACAATCAGAAGCTTTTTACGCTTTCTCGCGTCGGTCATTGACCCATACTCTCTTGAATAGCGTTTGGTTCGGGAGCGGCAGAACACCTACGCTCCTATGCCCGCCATGGATGGGGAAGTGCTGGATTTCATTCCACTGCGGTCTTTTCAGGCGCTTGCAGATTGTTGAGGCGGGCGTAAAGGCCATCCTCGCGTTTGGCAAGTTCCTGATGGGTGCCTTCTTCGACTGCCCGGCCTTCATGCATGACGATGATCTTGTCGGCATTGACGACCGTCGACAGGCGATGGGCGATGACGACGACGGTTCGCCCATGCATGGCCGAATCGAGCGCCCTTTGCACGGCGGCTTCGGATTCGTTGTCGAGCGCCGAGGTGGCTTCGTCGAGAAGAAGGATCGGCGCGTTGCGCACGAGTGCGCGTGCGATCGACAAGCGTTGCCGTTGGCCGCCGGAGAGGGTCATGCCGTTTTCGCCGACCGGCGTTTCGTAACCTGCCGGCTGCATGAGGATGAACTCATGGGCATGGGCGAGGCGAGCGGCTTCCTCCACTTCGGCGTCGGTCGCTTCGGGTCGTCCATAGCGGATGTTGTCGCGGATCGTTCCTTCGAACAGATAGGGCTGCTGCGTGACATAGGCGAGGCTGTGACGCAGCGACGCCTTGGTCACATGGGCGATATCCTGTCCGTCGATCAGGATCTGGCCTTCGGCCGGATCGTAGAAACGCGGGATCAGCGAGATGATCGTCGACTTGCCGGCGCCCGACGGGCCGACCAGGGCGGTGGTTTTGCCGCCTTCCGCGATGAGGTCTACCCCCTTGAGGATCGGCTGGCCGCTGCCATAGGCGAACATGACGCCCTTCAGTTCGA
Source organism: Neorhizobium sp. BETTINA12A (assembly GCF_023006485.1). Taxonomy (NCBI): domain Bacteria; kingdom Pseudomonadati; phylum Pseudomonadota; class Alphaproteobacteria; order Hyphomicrobiales; family Rhizobiaceae; genus Neorhizobium; species Neorhizobium sp. BETTINA12A. Next base: position 35,622 of record NZ_JALBGW010000029.1, on the reverse strand, counting down.
TCTGCGCCTTGGTGACGACAAGGTCGGGTGCGTTCGGATTTTCCCGCTGCAATGGCTGCATGTCGAGCAGGTTGTAGATCATCCGGGCGTTGATGACGGATCGTTCGAGCTGCACCTGCATCCTGGCAAGCCGGCGGGCGGGGTCGTAGGCCATCAGCAAGGCCGTGATGAAGGCGAAGAAGGCGCCGGGGGCAACATTGTCATAGATCGAACGGAAGGCGGCATAACCGATCACGCTGGAGATCGCCACGCCGGCAAAGGTCTCGGTGAGCGGCGCGGTGCGTTCGGACAGGCGGGCAATCCGGTTGCTCTGTCTTTCGGACGTTTCGATAATACGCCGGACCTTCTGCTCCAGCTGTTGTTCCATGGTGAACGCTTTGACGACGGTGATGCCCTGGATCGTTTCCTGCATGGCGCCCAGCACCTTGCTGCTCACCTCGACGGCTTCGCGTGTCACGCTGCGCAGCCGCTGTGATAGGTAGCGGATCGCAAGAACGAGCGGCGGTGCCACGGCAAACACGATCAGCGAGAGAACCCAGTCCTTGGAAATCATCACGATGATCAACGACGCCAGCGTCAGCAGATCGCGCGCCGTCGAAGTGACCACAAGGTTGAGCACGTCCCTTATGCCGCCGATATTCTGGCCGATCTGCCCGGCGAGTTGGGCTGATCGCGATTCCGCGAAAAAGCCGACCGAAAGCTTCATGATATGCGAATAGAGGCGTTGCTGGTAACGGGCGACGATATTGTTGCCGATCTTGGAGAGCGTCACCGCCTGCCCGTAGGTCGCCAGACCGCGAATGACGAAGGCTGCGAAGATCGCAAAGCAGATGACGAGCACCATGTCGGCGCGTTTGTTGGCAAAAGCCTCGTTGACAACCGATTCCATGATCCACGCCGTGAAGGCGGTGGACATGGCTGTCGCCACCAGACAGAAGATCGCAAAGGCATAACCGCGCAGATGATCCCTGCCGTTTTCGGCGATCACCCGCTTGAGGACGCTGGTCACAGCGCCCGAATCCAGGTGGTTCTTCCTGCTTTTTTTGCCGTTCAATTGGGCTCCCGCTCGCCGCACCCGACGATTAAGTTCTCACATGTGCGGCGTATTAAACGCTTGGGAAGCACTTTGCCAACCACGCAAATACGATTCTGAAGACCCGTGGCCCGATTGCATGAAGGCGGAAGTGTCAAACGGCATTGAATATTGGCTCTAATTGACTGTTGATGGTGTTCAACCGCCGGCCGCCATTGCTTTCACATACGGCTCCGCACGGTGCTGAAACCCACTCCGCTCTTCCAGCTTCCGATACCGTGGGATGCGTTGGCAAGAACGATGGTCGTCAAAGGCCTCTTTCTCGAAAACAGAAGCGTCGAACATGGGGAAATGACAGTGGCTATCCAGGATTTTGACATCAAAGTATTTCTCGGCTAGGTGGCGATATGGCTTACAAGGAAGCAGGCATGAACGCGAGAATATTGGTAACAGGTGGAGCTGGATTTCTCGGCTCACACCTCGTTGAGCGCCTGCTTGATCGAGGAGACGAGGTACTTTGTGTCGACAACTTCTTTACGGGTACTCGCGGGAATGTTGAGCATCTGATCGGCCATCCACGGTTCGAACTGATGCGCCATGACGTCTGTTTTCCGCTCTATGTCGAGGTTGACGAAATCTACAACCTTGCGTGCCCCGCATCTCCCGTTCACTATCAGCACGATCCTGTCCAGACGACCAAGACCTCCGTCCACGGCGCCATCAACATGCTTGGGCTTGCAAAGCGAGTGCGGGCAAAGATTTTGCAGGCCTCGACCTCCGAGGTTTATGGAGATCCCAGCATCCATCCCCAGGTCGAAGAATACTGGGGCAACGTCAACCCGATCGGTATTCGTTCCTGCTATGACGAAGGCAAGCGCTGCGCTGAGACGCTGTTCTTCGATTACCACCGCCAGCACAAGCTGCGAACGAAAGTGGTGCGTATTTTTAATACCTACGGGCCGCGTATGCATCCAAATGACGGCCGTGTCGTATCCAACTTCATTGTCCAGGCGCTCAAGGGAGACGACATCACCATTTTCGGTCAGGGCGAGCAGACGCGCTCGTTCTGCTATCGCGACGATCTTGTGGAAGCTATGCTAAGGATGATGGCGACCGGAGACGATGTTGTCGGCCCGTTCAACATCGGGAATCCGAACGAGTTCACAATACGCGGTCTGGCGGACCTTGTACTGGAGCTGACAGGATCAAGATCGAAGTTGGTATTCAGGCCGTTGCCTTCTGACGACCCGATCCAGCGTCAACCAGACATTTCCAAGGCGAAGCAGTTTCTCGACTGGCAGCCGACGGTCGAACTGCGGGCGGGACTTGAGAAGACCATCGCCTATTTTGATGAACTACTTAGAAGCGCCAAAGTCCCATTGGATGACGAGGTGCGATGAGCTTGCCACCTCCGCGCCAATACTGATTGTCTGAGGATTTAATGTTTTATCAATTTGCCCGGCCGCAAGATGAAACAGTCTCAACGATGGGGGAGCCCACGGTGGCTACCCGCGCTCTGCCAAGGAACTTCGAGGAAAAAGACGCCGGTCTATTCAAGCCTAATCTAAGCTACGATGTCCCTGCAAGCCAGATTCTGCAGCTTGAGAACATCACGGCACGTGCCAATGGCTGGCTTTATCAAGGCCATACTTTGTTGAAGGAAAGCTTCGCCGGTGACCGCCAGCTTAGCGTTATGCGGCGTCTGAAGTCGCTCGGAAAGTTATATCGGCTACCCGTCGAACGCATTTCCAAAGGCGCCTGGATCACAGACAACTGGAGCAGGAATTATTTTCACTGGCTAACGGATGCGATGCCAAGGCTCCACCTGGCGATGGAGCAGGATCGCGACCTCCACCTGATCCTGCCCTTCTCCTTCCAATTCGTTCCCTTTGTCGAGCAGTCGCTCTTGCCCTTCCGCCTTGGTTCCACGACGTTTATTCCGGAAGGCAAGACTTTCACCATTGAGAAGCTGGCGCTTCCGGCCCATGCCGCCGCAACTGGCAATTACAACGAGCGTTTAATCAGATCTGTTGCGGAGAGATATCGCCTGGCCTTTGGTACCGAGCGAAAACCGGATCGGCGTATCTATATCAGCCGCAGCAAGGCACCGGTCAGAAGGGTGCTAAATGAAGACGAAATCGTACCGGTTCTCTCCAGGCATGGTTTTGAGATAATCCATGGCGAGAGCTTGTCTTTCTCTGAGCAGGTGCGGCTTCTGAGCGAATGCACCATGGTTGCTGGCCCGCATGGTGCAGGCTTCGTCAACATGTTGTTCATGGCGCCGGGCGGCTCGATCCTTGAAATTCATCCGCGGGATACGAAGACCAATAATTGCTACTTCACGCTCGCCTCAGCGTTGTCGCATCCTTACCACTACATGCTGGCGGACACTGCTTCCACGCATTTGGAATCCCACCATGACAACATGACTGTCGATCCCGGAGAGCTCGACAGAAATCTCGAATGTATGTGTTCCATGGCACGTGGTTTTGTCTGAAGAAGACAAATTACATAGCCCATAGATTTCCGGAGCGGTCGGCCCAATCGAAACTTTCAGCGTTCCAATAAACGGCCTGATGAGCCACTCGACGATGACCTCCAGGATCCGCGGCGTTCGTGAGTACTGCATTCTCTAGTATTACGGTTTCCACCGGATTGGCTTCACAGGTCTCAAGGTGGAAGATATGAAAGTTGAGATTGCCAGCGAGCCGATTGTTCGGCTTCCTGTGCCTTATTCGGAGCAAGGAAATAGCGTGTCCAGCAAAGTGAGTTTCTCGAGGCTGTTCCGATCAATCGCCGAAGAGATTTTCGACATCAGATTCCTGCTTCGGTCCGGTTCAGGGCTGAAAATCGTTCTCAAATACATGAAGTTCCGCAGAAAGCGGCGCAGCATCGAGAAGAAATATAAGCCCGCCACGAAGGCCTTCGTGGCGTCCGAAATGAAGGGCCTGCAGCTTAGCAATGACTGGTTCGTCGGCCATCTTCCAATCTGGATGTGGTTGTTCGATCGCTTCGATCTCCGGAACAGAGCCGACCTGAAGGCGCTCGAGATTGGCAGTTGGGAAGGCATGTCCGCTTATTTCTTCCTTGAGATCCTGCCGAACGCGATGTTGACCTGCGTGGATACCTGGGCTGGTTCCGATGAACACGACAAGGAGGCGATGTCGGCCGTCGAGGGCCGGTTCAATGCGAACCTTGTAGGTCATGCCGAAAGAATGACCAAGTTCAAGGGAACATCCAACGCTTACTTCATGGAGAAGCCAAAGGACCTTGCGTTCGACTTCATTTACGTCGACGGCTCGCATCTCGCGGACGACGTGATGATGGATGCCGTGAACGGCTTTGCGGCACTCAAGCCTGGCGGAATAATGGTATTCGACGACTATATCTGGAGCTATTATGCCGACGCGAACGACAATCCGGCGAATGCGGTCCACCGCTTCCTGGAAATGAAGAGGGGAAGGTTTGAACTTGTCTACCTTTTCCAGCAGGTCATCATCCGCAAGACTTCAGTATGACGTCTCGGTTCATGAATGTCTCGGGCATCTGGAGTAGCCGCGTTATTAGGTACTGTCAGCTGCCGGCAACTTCAGATCCAGGTGATATCTAACGGTTCTTTTCAGGCGCTTGCAGATTGTTGAGGCGGGCGTAAAGGCCATCCTCGCGTTTGGCAAGTTCCTGATGGGTGCCTTCTTCGACTGCCCGGCCTTCATGCATGACGATGATCTTGTCGGCATTGACGACCGTCGACAGGCGATGGGCGATGACGACGACGGTTCGCCCATGCATGGCCGAATCGAGCGCCCTTTGCACGGCGGCTTCGGATTCGTTGTCGAGCGCCGAGGTGGCTTCGTCGAGAAGAAGGATCGGCGCGTTGCGCACGAGTGCGCGTGCGATCGACAAGCGTTGCCGTTGGCCGCCGGAGAGGGTCATGCCGTTTTCGCCGACCGGCGTTTCGTAACCTGCCGGCTGCATGAGGATGAACTCATGGGCATGGGCGAGGCGAGCGGCTTCCTCCACTTCGGCGTCGGTCGCTTCGGGTCGTCCATAGCGGATGTTGTCGCGGATCGTTCCTTCGAACAGATAGGGCTGCTGCGTGACATAGGCGAGGCTGTGACGCAGCGACGCCTTGGTCACATGGGCGATATCCTGTCCGTCGATCAGGATCTGGCCTTCGGCCGGATCGTAGAAACGCGGGATCAGCGAGATGATCGTCGACTTGCCGGCGCCCGACGGGCCGACCAGGGCGGTGGTTTTGCCGCCTTCCGCGATGAGGTCTACCCCCTTGAGGATCGGCTGGCCGCTGCCATAGGCGAACATGACGCCCTTCAGTTCGATCTGCGCCTTGGTGACGACAAGGTCGGGTGCGTTCGGATTTTCCCGCTGCAATGGCTGCATGTCGAGCAGGTTGTAGATCATCCGGGCGTTGATGACGGATCGTTCGAGCTGCACCTGCATCCTGGCAAGCCGGCGGGCGGGGTCGTAGGCCATCAGCAAGGCCGTGATGAAGGCGAAGAAGGCGCCGGGGGCAACATTGTCATAGATCGAACGGAAGGCGGCATAACCGATCACGCTGGAGATCGCCACGCCGGCAAAGGTCTCGGTGAGCGGCGCGGTGCGTTCGGACAGGCGGGCAATCCGGTTGCTCTGTCTTTCGGACGTTTCGATAATACGCCGGACCTTCTGCTCCAGCTGTTGTTCCATGGTGAACGCTTTGACGACGGTGATGCCCTGGATCGTTTCCTGCATGGCGCCCAGCACCTTGCTGCTCACCTCGACGGCTTCGCGTGTCACGCTGCGCAGCCGCTGTGATAGGTAGCGGATCGCAAGAACGAGCGGCGGTGCCACGGCAAACACGATCAGCGAGAGAACCCAGTCCTTGGAAATCATCACGATGATCAACGACGCCAGCGTCAGCAGATCGCGCGCCGTCGAAGTGACCACAAGGTTGAGCACGTCCCTTATGCCGCCGATATTCTGGCCGATCTGCCCGGCGAGTTGGGCTGATCGCGATTCCGCGAAAAAGCCGACCGAAAGCTTCATGATATGCGAATAGAGGCGTTGCTGGTAACGGGCGACGATATTGTTGCCGATCTTGGAGAGCGTCACCGCCTGCCCGTAGGTCGCCAGACCGCGAATGACGAAGGCTGCGAAGATCGCAAAGCAGATGACGAGCACCATGTCGGCGCGTTTGTTGGCAAAAGCCTCGTTGACAACCGATTCCATGATCCACGCCGTGAAGGCGGTGGACATGGCTGTCGCCACCAGACAGAAGATCGCAAAGGCATAACCGCGCAGATGATCCCTGCCGTTTTCGGCGATCACCCGCTTGAGGACGCTGGTCACAGCGCCCGAATCCAGGTGGTTCTTCCTGCTTTTTTTGCCGTTCAATTGGGCTCCCGCTCGCCGCACCCGACGATTAAGTTCTCACATGTGCGGCGTATTAAACGCTTGGGAAGCACTTTGCCAACCACGCAAATACGAGTCTGCATGGCAGTTGCACGCGTGCATGGGCGGGAAAAGTGCCTATCCGTCGCCGCGACTCGCCGTCCTGGCGCATCTGGGGTAAGTTTATTCGACAATCCGCCGGGGAGGAGGGTGAGGGGTGGGAAATGGTCGCGCGGGCGATCTGGCTGGGTCGGGCATTATAACTGACAAACCTTTCGTGCGTCGCACGGACAGGTGTCGGGTACGGCAACTAGGTCCAGCACCGAACTGAAACTCGCCGAGATAAGGCATGAAGCCACGGGCTGTGGTCCCATCACCAAAGCAACCGAGTCGAGCCGATTGGCAATATTCGGCCCAAGTCAGGCAGGCTCCTTTTCTCTGAACCCTGGCCTGACTATTGCCAAAACGGTAATACTATACGCGCGGGCAGCCGGGGGCCTTAGAGATCATGACGGAATCCGGACGATTGCGGGCTCCGCCGCGTTTGCCATACCCGTCAATATAATAGTAGTTGCGGTTCTCGGTATTGATGTACGGGTCGTTCAGATATCGTGAGGCGGCGGCCACAGCTTCCCGCGGGCCGCAGCCTGAACGCTCATAGCGGCGTTCCTCGCGGCGCTCGTATCTCCGGTCATCATAGTAACGGCGCTCCATCCGAGGGCCGCGCTCTCCGAATTCGAATTCGAATCCTTGGGCACTGGCAGGCGCCGGTTGAATGCCTACCCCGACAAGCACGGTCGACATGCCGGCCAACAGCCCGATTAGTTTCGCTCTCATTGTTTTTCTCCCAGCAATGGTAATGCGCCAAATTAGCAGACTTAAAATGAACGGCAGCATAACAAGTTCCCCCGGCCTCCCCGATCGTCGCCCTTGAGGCAAGGCCTAAATATCGGGAAATTTCTATGAACAGACAAAAAGCCCCTCACTGTATTTGCAAGCCCTATCACGTCTTCTTCCATCCCGACTAAGAGCCCCGAGGGAAGCGTCTCGCAAATCGAGCCCCTTGAAAGCACGAAAGCGGTGCTTTATGCTGTCGACATGGCTCAGACTCATCACACATCGGTACTTCGCTACGACCTTGCGCCAGACAGCGACGCTCGACAGGCCCTTGAGGAGACATTTGCCGCCTACGCGACCATGTTCTCGATGCTCGATGAACTGGCATCGGAAAAGGCCGGTGCAAATCTCGTCACGTTGCATGAACTGGCCTACGAAACTGTCCGGGACTGCACCGGATTGCCCGCCCGGCTGGTGACGCTGGGCCTGCGCGATTTCGCCTCCAACCGTAGCCGCGTGTGGGCTGCGGAGCGGCTGCCGCTGGATGACAAGCTGTTTGCCATCAAGGGACCGGCCGACCTGACGATCGCCACCGTGCGCGGCCGTGTCGCCGTCCCCTACGATGTCGCCGGATATTCACGCGGCACGCTCAATATCTTCAATGCCCAGTTGGTGGCCCATGGCGGCCGCTATCAGATCCATATCGGCGTCAACCCGCATGCCGATCGAACGGAGGAGCATCTGATGACGAGCGAAAGCATTTTGTCACGCATGGGGCGGTTGATCGCCAGCCTAGCAAACTCTGTCATCGACAAGGCCGAGGATACCAACAGGGTCGCGATCGTAGAACAGGCGCTGCGAGAGATCGATGCCGCGGCGGATGAAGCGCGCACCGACATTGGCAAGGCGCGCGCCGAAGAATACCGCATTCTCACCCGCCGTAACGAAATCGGCAGCGACATGGCGATGCTGGAGGACAAGATCGGCACGGCGATTTCCGCCGGCAGGGATGATCTCGCCAAGGCGGGGGTCGCACGCCAGATTGACCTGGAATCGCAGCTGGCGGCACTGGACAAGGCACTGGCCGATGTGCGCGTCAATCTCGATGAGGGCCAGCAGGCCTTGCAGGCCGTGCTTGCCACTCGTCGCGAAGCCGAGCAACGGCTGGCCGAACTGAAGCGCAGCCTTGAAAGATTTCCGGAAGGCAGGGCACCAGGCAAAAAGCGCAATCCGGCCGATGGCGCGGCACGCGCAGCTTCCGCCATATCACGTGTTACCGGCGTGCCATCCGGAACAGGCGATGGCAGCGTCGAGCTGGATGAACTGGACCGGCTGCACCGTGAACGCGCCATCGAGGCGCGACTTGCTCAGTTCAAGACCAGACAGAAATAGCGCCGATGCACCTTTTCCTCGCTCCCGAATGCCTGCCTTTCGCCATCGCGACGGTGATGCTGGCCGCGCTGACCTGCCTGGAAGTGGCAGGCCTGTTGCTCGGCTTTTCGCTTGGAGACGTGATCGACAAGGCATGGCCAAGCGACCATGACGGCATTTCCGGGCTGATGTCCTGGCTCAACGTCGGTGGCGTGCCCATCCTCATCCTGTTCATGCTGCTGCTCGGTCTTTTTGCGATGGGGGGCTTTGTTCTGCAAGCCGTGGCCTATGCCGTCTGGATGCCGTTGCCCGCCCTCGTGGCGTCGATTCCGGCTGCGGTTCTGGCGCTGCCGGCCACCCGCCTGTCCAGCCGGCAGGTGGCACGCATCGTGCCGCGCGACGAGACCTATGCCGTCGATCTTTCCGAATTCATTGGCAGGGGAGGCCAAGTCACTGTCGGCCCGCTCGACCAGGGCCTGCCGGGTCGGGTGCGCATCAAAGACCAGCACGGCAATTGGCATGTGCTGCGTGCCAAGGCTGCGCCCAATGAGGCCCCGATACCGATCGGTGCACAGATCCTTATCGTCGATTGCGTTTCGAACATCTTCATTGCGATACCGGCGCCCTCGGACATGCTCACTCAGCCCGTCTCGTGACGCTGCCACCTCATCACATTAGGGAGCAACCATGATTTACGACCTTCTTCTACCCGCTGCGATCGGCGTCGTGCTGTTCCTCGGCATCGGTTTCGTTCTTGCCTCGCTTTATACCCGTTCCAGCCGGGACGAAGCCTATGTGCGCACCGGGCTCGGCGGCCAGAAAGTGGTATTGGACGGCGGCTCGATTGTCCTGCCGATCTTCCATTCCATAGCCCGCGTCAACCTGAAAACCCTGCGGCTGGAAGTTCGGCGCGGCGAGGGCGATGCGCTGATCACCAAGGATCGCATGCGCGTCGATATCGGCGCCGAATTTTATGTCCGTGTGAAGCCGGACGCTTCCTCCATCGCGCTCGCCGCCCAGACGCTTGGCGACCGCACCAATGATGCCGAACAGCTGCGCGTGCTGATCGAGGCGAAATTCGTCGATGGCCTGCGCTCGGTCGCAGCCACCATGAGCCTCGACGCATTGCAGGAACAACGCATGGATTTCGTCAAGGCGGTGCAGGAAGCCGTCGGCGCCGACCTCCAGTCGAACGGTCTCGAACTCGAATCGGTCTCGCTGACCCGGCTCGACCAGACCGACATCAAGCATTTCAACGCCAACAACTTCTTCGACGCTCATGGTCTTGCTGCGCTGACCCGCATCACCGAGGGCCGCAAGAAGGAACGCAACGAAATCGTTCGCGACACCGAAGTGGCGATCGCCCAGAAGGACCTTGAGGCTCGGCAGCAGTCGCTGACGATCGAGCGCACCAAGCGCGAGGCCGAACTCAACCAGGAACGCGACGTCGCCAACAAGTCTGCCGCCACGCGCGCCGAAACCGCACAGCAGGAACAGGCCGCCAAGCGCGCCGAGGAAGAGGCTCGGATTGGCGCCGAACAGGCAATCGCCGAGCGCGAAGCGCTCGCAAAGCAGGCACGTGAAAGCGCCAATATCGATGCGACACGGGCCGTGCAGCAGCGTGATACAGAGGCCCGGCGCGACCTGCAGATCGTTTCTCAGGAAAGCGCCATCGCGGTTGCCAACAAGAGCCGCGAGGAATCGGAGGCAAAGGCAAACGCTGAGCACGCACGCGCGTTGGCAATCGCTGCCGAGGAAAAGGTCGCCACCGCCAAGGCTGTCGAAATTGCCGAGCGTGAGCGCCAGATCGCCGTGATCGACGCCCGCAAGAAGGCCGAAACAGAAGCGACGGCCGTGACCGTCGGCGCCGAGGCGGAAAAGCAGGCCGCCGTCGACAAGGCCGACGCCATCAAGACGCTCGCCGTCGCCGAAGCAGATGCGGCGATCATCAAGGCAAAGGGCGTGCTGGAAACTGGCAAGGCGGCCGCCGAAAGCGAGGCACTGCTGAACGAGGCCCGCAACCGGTTGAGCCCGGCGATCATCGAATTCGAGATACTGCGCGAGCGCATCCGCATCATCCCGCAGGCATTGGCGGAAGCCGTCAAACCGATCGAGAAGATCTCCGACATCCGCATTTTCGACACCGGCGGCATGCTGGGGCGCGGCGGCGATGGCACGGGCTCTACAAGCGGCATTGGACTGGGCGAGGGTCTCGCCGGACAGCTGCTGAGCTATCAGGCGAACAAGCCAATCCTCGACAAACTGCTCAAGGAAGCCGGTTTCGAAGGCAGCAACGCCGTGTCGTCACTGCTCGCAGATTTGCAGGCAGATCTGCCGAAGCCAGCGAAGGCAAATGATTCGCTGCCAAAAAATGCGCCGAGATCGGAGTAACGCTTGCGCGAAGGAAGCTCGCGTCCAACTCGGCGTCGCGAAACGTTTGCGACGGGCATTCAAAGAGGAATAGGGGTTTGCGTCTCTTTCGTTAGGGGAAATCTACCATCGATAAGAGGTACTTGTAGTCGCCCATCGTCCAACCGCTCTGGCTGCTGTCGATACGCGCGTGCCTCAAGCAGGCCTCGTCCATCAGCTGGCTGTTCCTGCATCTGGAGCGGTGGTCACGTCTGGCGAGGCCATCATGCAAATAGTCCCGAACGGTGCCGCTTTGGTGCTGGAAGTGGGGATGTCGTAGCAGGACATCGATCAGGTCGTGGTCGGGCAAGAGGTGACGCTCCGTTTCTCAGATTTCAGACAACGAACGACTGCAGACCTCAATGGCCATGTTGTCAAAGCGGCTACCGATTTGCTTACCGATCGACGTACCGGGCAAGGCTATTACAATGTGATGTGCATGTCCGGAACGTCGAATGGAGCCGCTTGGGCGATCTTTTGCCCTTAGCCGGGATGCCGGTAGGGGCCTTCATCCAGACGGGCGAACGGACTGCACTGGCATACCTACAAAGCCTCTGACCGACCAGATAGCTCGTGCATTTAAGGAGGATTGAGGTCCCTTCGGTGACTTTGCTTCGCTCCGAGATTACCGCCCCATTTCCCGTATGAGGGCATAACAGGCTAGATTCCGGAACCTGTGGTAGCATATTTTTAAATGACGTTTGCTAAATCCGGCCCGAATTTCGAGCTGGGAAGTCGCCATGGGAGATTTTGCGAAATCGGTCACGGAAGACGTAGCTGGTACATGGCGTCCGCCTGTCTTCTGGCGGATCTTCTTGATCGTCTACATCACGGCATTGGCAATGTCCGTGCTGGATATAGCAAACGGCCACATCTTGACGGGTGATATCGACGATCGGATGCGGGCAATCCAGATACGTCAGCTCCTTTCTCCGACCGGTCACTGGTGGAGCCTTGTGCTACCGGTCGTTTCCATGCCTGAACCCTATGTTTCTCCTTGGTCGCGACTGGTCGATCTACCATACGCTGCGATTAGTATCGCTCTGTCGCCGATGCTTGGCCATAACGATGCCACCTCCGGGTCATTCTTGATTTGGCCACCCCTGATGCTCGGCATTTACAGCATACTGGTCAGTGGAATTTTACAGCGCCTGACCGAATTCCACACGACGGCCGATCATCTGTTGCTGGTCGCAACAACTATTTCCATGACCCTGGCCGTGGGCGAATTTGCGCCGGGGCGAATCGATCATCACGGCATGCAGATCCTCGCCTTGATGACGATCGTGCTTGGCCTTGTCCGCTGGGACCGGTTCGGTGGCATTCTGATAGGACTGGGCAGCGTTACTTCTGTCGCGATAGCATTGGAGGGGCTGCCTTTGGTTGTCACCGCCTTTTCGGGACTGGTGATCTCATACCTGTGCAGAACCCGCGCATCACAACAAGTTCTCGCCGGAGCATCGGCATCTGTTTTACTTTGTACAGTGCCAGTGGCGCTTGTCCTGCTTGGCCCATCGGCTGCTATATCAACGCAATGCGACGCTTTTTCCGCTCCCTATATCTTCTTGCTCGTCGGATGCTCGGCCCCGCTGCTGTTGGTCACTACAGTTTTCCCCCGCATAACAGGGTGGGGGCAATTGACGATCATAGGTGTCGCCGGGGCGGCAGCGGTCGTTTTCGCTGCCTTGCTTTTCCCGCGATGTCTCGCAGGACCTTATGAAGTCATAGATCCCATTTCTCGTTCGCTATGGTTTGACCGTATCCTCCAGGAAAAACCGCTTTGGTCCGCGGTTGCGCACACGCCACCGGCCATCATCTGGTGGGTTGGGCTCGCGGGGTCTCTTTTGCTGGCTGCCGTGCCACCAATGCTAGGGCCTCGCGGCCGCGAGCAGCCCGGACGGCCACTCATCTTTGCTGTTGCTGCTGCAAGCCTTTTTCTCACGATTGGAATCGCCCGCTACGTCCGTTTCCCATTTGCCTTCATTCCGTTGTTCATGCCGATCGCCTATCACCATCTAAAGCAGGGGCAGGCAACGCCAGTTGCCTGGTGGCATACCCGCTCGATCTTTCTGGCGTCTCTTTTATTGCCGATCGCGGCCGCCCAATCAGCTAGCATGTTCATGCCATCGATAGAACCAAGCCGCGACGCGGCCGACTACATGGCGTTTGACGAGTGCCCGCACGGCGATTTCTCCGTACTCGGGAAGGTTACGCCGGGGCGAATTGTGGCACCACAAGGACTGTCCCTTCGACTGGCTGAAGGCATGTCCGACGGTTTTTCCGTCGCGGCAATTCCTTTCCATCGGGCGTCTCCTGGCATCAGACGGGCACTGAATTTTTTTATCTTGCCTGGTGCGCATGTCAGGCAACAAGCACTCGAGTCGTTCGACTATGTCGCAATCTGCCGTTTTCCGCTGAAACCGATGCCGGGCGACGCGCCTGTGTATACAGCGCTCGCAGGCGGCGAAGAATGGCCGGGTCTTGTGCGAGTACCAGACGATGCTTCCAACCCTTTCCAGCTTTTCCGGATTAACCACCCAGCGGTCCAATGATAGCTGCAAGAGTTGAGCGCGAGAACTTAAACCTTTGACTTCATAGCTCAATGGCACCCGGACGTGTCCAATCAAGATTGGAGTTTGTGATCACAAGCGGCACCTCCTATCCAAAATCCCCAAAGATTGACCTGCCACTGAACTTTCATCCAGCGGCGGTTAGAGCCTCGGCGGCTTTGAATATGCCAAATGGCGCGGTTTGAGCAACCGGCGGAAACGCGAAGCTTTCATCTTGCGCAGCGTTGGAACCGGTTGCGGCGATAGTCCCGGCATAGTCTGCCGGGGTCTGGTATCCGAGCGATGAGTGCGGCCGGAAATGGTTGTAATCGTCCGCCCATTCAGCAATGGCGCGGCGGGCATGATCGAGGCCGAAGGACAGGCTTTCGTTGAGCATGCGCCCGTTGAAACTCTCGACATAGCCAATTAGTGCCGGGCGGGGAAGCCATCGCAGGCAGTGCGGTTGCAGAGCCCGCGCCAGACGGAGCTCTCGAGGCAGTCGCCGACGAGCAGCCATCCATCATCGTCTAAGGGGTGGTAGACGATATGGCGGCCGGGTGTCGCGTATTTCTGGGCGCGTCCCAGGAGACCTTCCGGTTGACCACTCTTCGGCCGGAGAGAGCTCGCGCCAGGCGCGCTTGCCTTCGCCGCTCAAGGTCGCAGATGATCGTGCCATATCGATGATTGCGACGCCACGCCCAGTCATCGATGCCGCTAACGCTCGGCGGCGTTAGCGGCGGGCGATCATACCGACGAACGGTTCGAAGCAGCGTGTCATTGCTAACCGGAAACCCGAGACGATCTGCGAACCCGCGCTACCGGCCGACCGCACAATGCAAGAGCGAGAGGACGAATCGAAATGTCCAGGTGTGCTGTGTGGCGGGCCATCGGTCTCTGACGTTATCGAAACGCTCGGCGAAGATCTCGGCGGAAGGCCGGGCTCGCATGGCCGTGATTCTCCTCAGAAACCAGACCGGTAGAATCCAAAACCTCATCGAGGATGAGTAAGACCCTATTCTGGACACCGATTGATGCCGTGCCGCGAAAAAGAACAGCAATTCCACAACGTGCAGCGCAATTCTGAAAGGTCATGCGTTTTCGCAATTGGATAAAACCTCTCTCGTGGATGCATCAAACACGGAGAAAATCATGATCGGAAACTCTTTCCCGAATTCATCGAATACAAGCGAACATCTTTTCGCGCCACCGCAAGCGTTCCGGCGCAACGTGCTGATTGCCGGTCTTTCCGCTTCGGTTCTGGCGGCAATGCCCGCCGGCGCCGCAGCCAAGAGCACCACCTCCAAAAGCCGTCAGACCAACAAGGAAAGCAGTGACATGAACTACGTAACCACTCCCGATGGCGTCGAGATCTTCTACAAGGACTGGGGCCCAAAGACCGCTCAGCCGCTCGTCTTTCATCATGGCTGGCCGCTTTCCGCCGACGACTGGGACACCCAGATGCTTTTTTTCCTCGGCAAGGGATATCGTGTGATCGCCCACGACCGGCGGGGCCACGGCCGCTCGAGCCAGGTCAGCGACGGCCACGATATGGATCATTATGCGGCCGATTTTGCTGCAGTCGCCAAGCACCTCGATCTTCGCAACGCCATTCATATCGGGCACTCGACCGGTGGCGGTGAGGCCACGCGCTATGTCGCCAGGCACGGCCAGCCTGACGGACGCGTCGCAAAGCTGGTACTGATCGGCGCCGTGCCGCCGATCATGGTCAAGACCAAGGCAAATCCCGGCGGATTGCCGATCGAAGTCTTCGACGGCCTGCGTTCACAACTTGCCGCAAACCGCGGACAATTTTACCATGATCTCGCAAGCGGTCCCTTCTATGGCTTCAATCGGGAAGGCACCAAAAAGATCGAAACGATCGTCCAGAACTGGTGGCGCCAGTCGATGATGGGTGGTGCCAACGCGCAATATCTCGGCATCAGGGCGTTTTCGGAAACGGATTTCACCGAAGATCTCAAAAAGATCACCGTGCCGACGCTTGTGATGCATGGCGATGACGACCAGATCGTGCCGATCGCCGACTCTGCGCCGCTCTCGGCCAAGCTTCTAAAGGACTCCACCCTTAAGATCTATCCCAACCTGCCGCACGGGATGTGCACGACGCATGCCGAAATCATCAACGCCGACCTGCTCGCCTTTATCGAGCGGTAGTCGGCTGGGAAGCGGTGCTATCCGCCGCCAGCGCCGCTTCCCGGTTCTTTTTATGACATTTTCAAAAGCAAGCGGGCAGCGACTCCAGTTGAAAGAGTGACATTATAATTCCCGAGCTGACGCGGCCAATGCCGATGTTGGCGCCAGCAAATGCTTTGATTGTGAACGCTATCCCTGAGCACAGGATGTTTCCTCAGATAGTCGGCGTTAAGCACGGCATTTGCTAAGGACTGTCCATTCGCCGGAACAGATCGGCATACTCCAGTGGCCAATATCGTCAGCGGTAGCTGCATTCTATCTTCCTTTCACGTTCTCGACGACGAGTTCGCTGGAGGGATTGAAGCATGGCTCCTTTCAAATTTCAGGCGCTTCCTCCTGATGTGATGGCAGATGCCAGACCGCAGGAGGGACATGTGTCACCGGACCGCGAAATGGAGCGTGTCCTGCGCACTGCCCCGGTGGAATCCTTCCGTATCGACGATCCCTTTGATACCCGGCTCGCCCGATGGAAACACAACCCGTTCCACGACGTCGTGCACCCCATGTCGGATCACGTGATCATGACCTATCTCGGCGCTATGCAGCGGCTGGAGCGCCGGTCCGGGAAGGCATATGCGACAGGTATGGGACGCCAAGGCAGCATAACCTTCATCCCGGCAGGATCGACGTCACGTTGGGATATTCACGGCCCGATGGACATCGTGCAACTCTATCTCTCCCCGGATCTCCTGGATCGGGTTGCCCGGGAATGCCCCGGGGAAGGTCGATCGTTGGTCGAGAGTACAGCGCAGCAGGACAACGTGATGGCGACCCTGCTTACGATGGCGCATCAGTCGTCCAATGGTATCAGCAGCCTGGACGGGCTCTATCGCCAGCAGCTTGCAAGCCTGATCGCCATCCATCTGGTGAAAACCCATGCCGGCGTTTGCGAGGCGTTAGAAAAAGCCTCGGGCGGCCTGGCGCCGGGGATTTTGCGGATGTCGCTCGAGCGGCTGTCGTCTGAAAAGGAGGAGGATCTTTCGCTCGGCGCGCTCGCCGAAGCGGCCAACCTTTCCCGCTTTCACTTCTGCCGCGCGTTTAAGAAAAGCACCGGCATGACACCCTACGAATGGTTGCGCCAGAGGCGGATGGAACAGGCCATGGCCATGCTGCGGGATCCCATGATGCAGATCACGGATATCGCAGGCGTGCTGGGCTACGGGACCCTCACCGCCTTCTGTGTGGCCTTCAAGCGCCATACGGGCCTGACCCCCGGCGAATGGCGGCGGGCGGCCCTATAGACCGCAATCCCTCAACATTCCGAGCAACTCTGAAATGTCTTCGGCGTCTCCTTTGCGATATTCTTTGAAAATCGACAGTCACATTTAAGGAGAAGCAATGATCAAGAAACGTTAGTGACCCAATAGCGATTGTTCAAGTCAATGACATACCTCTCGTGAAGGCGTCTATGCTATTTATTTCCGAAAGTGATCAGACGTTACTTCTGTTATCGATGTAGCGCCATGATCCGGAATGGACCCCGTCACTGGAATACGAATGTAAACCCATAAGGAGAATGACATGCTGAGAGAAGCCACTCTCTACGCTCTGTCCGGACTGCTTGTTTCGTCGGCCCTCGTCGGAACGCCGGCCGATTTCGGAAAGGAGCATCGTGAACCTTCTGGACGGTCGGCGCTCACGACCGCTGCAGTCGCTTATAACTCTGGAAAACCGGACGTAATTCGTCCTCGCACGTCTCGCGACAACCGAAAACCGGGCGACGAAGACATCAACTAACTCCGCCCCGCAGTTCATGCAATCCACCGAAACATTCCGCAGGTGAGGTCGCAACCCAGCACCTCGGACAACTCTGAAGGAGATCAACCATGACAAACATCAAGACCGCTTTCGCGCTCGTACTGATTGCCGCAGCAGGCTCTGCCAGCGTTACCTACGCAGAGGGAGATTATTACGAAGGTGCCCAGAAGAATACCGTCAGGCAACAGTCCCGCCCGCCGGTTAGCCGGGACTATACCGGTTCGGTGTCGCACACAGCTCCTGTGTACGGCCGTCTCCTGGATGAGAAGGCCATCGATAGCGGCGATTATTATGAAGGAATCCAGCGTCCAAACTGACGAAGCATATTCGTCCGAAGCAGCCAACCCGTGGGGGTTGGCTGCTTCGATCCTTTAGGCCAGCGTCATGCCGCCATCGACATGCAATTCGACACCATTGACGAAGCTTCCCGCTGCCGAAGCGAGGAACAGTGCCGCGCGGGCGACTTCCTCCGGACGTCCCATCCGCCCAGCAGGGATAAGGGATGCCATGTAGTCCTCGAACGCCGGGCGATCGGCCTCCGAAACGCCCAGCTTGCCGAGGATGGCGGTTTCCACCGGTCCGGGGCTGAGGATATTGACGCGGATCTTCCGCGGCTTGAACTCGATCGCCCAGTTCTTCGCGAACGCGGCAACAGCCGCTTTGGAGCCGGCATAAACGATGTGATTTGGCAGGACCTTGGTGGCGGCGAGCGAGCTCGTAACGATGATGTTGCCGCCGACCCGGATCAGCGGGGCGATCGTTTGCACGCCAAGGAAAACACCGCGGGTATTGGTGGCAAAGTGCCGGTCGTAGTCCTCCAGTGTAACGGTGTCAGAGGAGGTAAGGTTGATGACGCCGGCATTAGCCACATAGATGTCCAGCCCGCCAAAGCGCGTCTTCACCACGTCCGCAAGCTTTTGATGATGCTCCGGATCGGTGACGTCGCCGACGAGGCCAAGTGCGCCATGGCCGATCTCGCCAACCGCCCGATCAACGATGTCCTGACGCCGGCCGGTGATAACGACCTGAGCGCCTTCCTCTGCGAACAGTCGGGCGGTTGCCTTACCGATACCGCTATTGCCGCCTGTGATTACGGCGACCTTGTCTGCAAGATGCTGCATTTTGTTTATCTCCTTTTCTTTCGAGGATGAGATAAATGCTAGCGGTGCGAGCTATTAGCCCCCTGTCGGGCACATGATCTGTGCCATGGAGATGTAAATGCCGAACCTGCTGGATGAAACGTCAGGTTTGATGGCGTTCGTGAGGACCGTGGAAGCGGGATCGTTCACGGCGGCGGCGCGCGATCTCAGCACGACACCATCGGCGGTTTCGAAAAGCGTGGCACGGCTGGAGAAGAAGATCGGTACGCGGCTTTTCCTGCGCTCGACTCGAGCGCTGACCCTGACGCAGGACGGGCAGGCATTTTTCGAGCGCGTCGCTCCGCTGCTGCGCGAACTCGATGCGAGCGATGAAGCCATCCGGCCAGAAGCGGCTCCTTCCGGCAGGCTGCGGATCAGCATGCCCGGCGAGCTTGCACCGCTGCTACTCCCCCGCCTGTTCGGTACGTTTGCGAAGGATTATCCGGACTTCCAGCTCGATATCGGGCTGACCGATCGTTTCGTCAATCTAGTTCGTGAGGACTATGACGTCGTCCTGCGCGCCGGCTCGCCAATGCAGGAGGATCTGATCGTCCGCCGCCTGGCGGATCTACCGATGGCGATCGTCGCCTCCCCGGCTCTTCTTGAATTAACCGGACGTCCAAGATCAGTGGATGACCTCTCAGGTCTACCTTTTGCGCGCTACACCATGGATGGTGCCATACAACCTGTCAGGCTTGCGGACGGCACGACGTTCATTCCAAGGGGGCGGGTCGATTGCGACACGGGCTCGGCCCTGATCCAGGCTGCATTGAGCGGGCTTGGCGCAGCCTTTCTTCTGCGATGCCTCGTCGCAGACGACGTGCAAGCCGGCACGCTCGTCGATCTCGCGCCGGAAATCGCACTACCGAAGCTCCCCCTTAATATACTGCATGCTTATGGGCGGACTGTTCCGGCACGTGTAAGACTATTTTGCGATTACATGGCCGGCGAGGCCAGAACCCTCGCCGACCTGTAACTTGGGTGGGTGATAACCAATATCCTGCCTGGTTCTTCGTCGCCGTCCCAGATGGGCGAGGTACCGTTCTGCACCGGGCCGTAAAGTATGCCCATCACTCGTCGAAGGGAGCAGCTGCAACAAGATCGACCGAGGAAGGAACCGTATAGCCCGGAACGAAACGCTCGCCGAAGTCCCGCACGAAATTGTCATAGGTGGTTTCCGGCTGCGTTTTCGCGATATGGCAGAAACAGGAGGTCATTTTCCGCTTCATTCCGAGCCGCGGGAATTCGGCAACGATCGCCCGCACGTCAGATGACGGGATGAAGCTATATTTCAGACCGACCACATCAAAACAAATGCCGGTAGTACAAAGGGCCACTTCAGCCTCCTTGTAGAGCCCGATCGACGGTGTCGAATTGAGCGCAACGCTGTCCCAGATCAACTGGGCGCGCCGTCCGTTGAGCCCCGCTTCCGTCGCGAAATCTCGGGCAAGGTCGGCTGCTTCCACTTCGAAGCGGCGGGGCCCCGCAAATCGATCGTTGAGGGTTATGTCATGCAGCAGCGCGCCGATGGCAAGCACTTCGGCGTCATGGGCTATGTTCTGCAGCTCAGCGAGCTTTACCGCAAAAAGCCAGGAACGCATGACATGATTGAAGAGATAGGGCTCGTAGGCATGGTGCGCGTGCTCTATCGCGCGGTCTATGAGCCGGTTGTGAGGAACTGAAATACCGGCGACTATGCGCATTTCCATCGCAGTCATGTCATCACCTTTTCTGGGGCTTTAGCGGTAGTATTGACGATCGCGCGAGCAGAAATCCGTTGACGCGAAATTGCCGCGAAAAAACTGCATGCGATCTTCTGAATGTCAGACCGCATGCAGTCGCCTATAGGCCGTCAGTAATCCCAGAAAACCGGAACCCAACGGAAGGCGTCGCCGTCGATTGCGACATGCCCGACCGACGGGAACGGCATATGGGTGGCGACCAACAGTTCGCCTGTCGCCGCCAGCTCTCGCAAAAGCCGAACCCGAACGCGGGCAGCTTCCTCGGGGTCATGCTCAAAACCATTGAACCAGTCGGGGTGCTCGAAGCCGACCGCAAAGACGGCGTCGCCTGCAAACATCAGCCGGTCTTTTCCGGAAGCGACGCGGACCACGCTATGTCCGGGCGTATGGCCACCGGTGCGGGAGACGACGACGCCCGGAGCCACCTCTTGTTCCTCGTCGAAAAGGCGCAGCTGGTTGTGGTATTCCTCGGCGAACCGTTTGGCCGCCGCCCGAAGCGCATCCGGGAAACCGGGAGGCATGTTTACACGCGTGAAATCAGGCGCTTCCCAGAATTTAACCTCGGCTGCGGCAACGTGAATCCGCAGGTCGGGACGTAGCCGCTCCTTCACGCCATCGACGATCAGCCCGCCGACGTGGTCCATGTGCATATGGGTCAGCACCACGTCGGTCACCGATCCGAGATCGATGCCGGCGCTCTCCAATCGCTTGACCAGCTGGCCGGCCCGCGGGAGGTTCAATTCCGGATCCAGCCCCAGACCGGCGTCGATGAGGATGACCTGTGCGCCGCTACGCACAACAACCGCATTCAGCGCCCAGTCGAAAGCTTCCTGCGGCAGGAACATACTGTCCAGCCAGGTGGCACGTTCTGCCGCATCGGCATTGTGGCCCAACATCTTGGTCGGAAGGGGCAGCACGCCATCGCTGATTACCAACACTTCGATCTCGCCAATGTTCACCGCATAACGCGACGGAACCAGTTCTTCAGTTGCCGGCCTGCCGGAGCGTGAAGTGTTCTCGATATTCATTTTTGTCTCCTGCTGACCCATCATGGGGGGATTTGCTTCTGCCTGCGTCATAACGCGCTCCTGTTCTGCGGGATTGGAACGTGCGGGGCACGAACCATGCGACGGAGTGTATTGGCGCGCTTTTTGGCGGTCGATTGGGCCGAGGGAGAGGGAGGGCTACACCCAAGAACAGGTAGGTTCTCCCGTTCGTTTACGAGAACGAGGATTAAGTTATGGCCCCGCCATTATTGAGGATGGAGACGCTGATATCTTGAGGATAGGTCTTGGACGAGCGGTGAATCGCTGGTTCATCAATACAGGCGCTCCAAACTGATGCTTGGCCAATCGAACCGACCACGTCTGCGATGAAACAGCCGTGATCTCGTGACTAGGAAAAGCGATGGAAACTCAGGGGCGCTCAGTCTTGCCGCTTGCCTAGCGCATCACGAACGGCCGCAAGCAGAGCATGTCCGTCAAAGGGTTTTCGCAGAAAACCGCCGGCGCCACGGGCTCGGTCCTGATCGGCTATCTCATGCCGCCCGGTGATCAGGAATACGGGAAGTTGCGGGTTCTCCCGCCTGGCAAGGTCGCGAAGTTCAAACCCATCGACCCCAGGCATGCCGATATCGGTGATCAACACATCGACGCCCGCAAGCCCGCGGGCGAGCAGCAATTCTGCGGAAGAGAAGCTGCGGATCAAATATCCGGCCGACTCCAGCAATTCTTCCAGTGATGCAAGAACCCTTGGATCGTCATCGACAACCGCCACCACGGGCTTGCTCATGTTATGCTTCCTCCTGGCCGGTGCGAGTTAGTTTCCGACATATCCGACAACCCGCGATCATGAACCTGCACCTCCATCCGCCGGTAGCGTGAATATGAACTTGGTGCCTCTCGGTTCGTTCCCTTCCGCCCAAAGCTGCCCCCCATGTGCCTCAACGATCGAGCGCGAGATCGCGAGCCCCATGCCCATTCCCTGATCTTTTGTCGTGAAGAAAGGCTCGAATATCTTGTCGGGGAACTGGATGCCGCGTCCCCGGTCGCTAACCTCGATGCGAGCCATGTCGCCCATTCGATGGGCCCGAACCTGAAGGATCCTGTCTTTCGGAACGGAAGCCATGGCGTCCATGCCATTGCGCATGAGATTGACCAGGACCTGCTGGATCTGGACCCGATCGAACGGGACGAGCCTAATGCCGCTTTCGCCCTCGACATCAATGCGGATGCGGCGTCGCGATGCCTCTTCGGCAAGCAGATCGCGGGCCTCGAACACGACGCCGCCAAGCGCCACGCAATCCCTCTTGGCAGGGGTTTGCTTGAACAGGGCACGGATGCGGCCGACGACGTCGGCAGCAGAGTTCGCGCTATGGACGATACGATCCAGCGTTTTCTGCGCCCTTTCGATATTCGGCGGTTCAGCATTGAGCCAGCGCTGGCAGGCACTCGAATAGTTCATCACCGCCGACAGAGGTTGATTGACCTCGTGGGCAATGGATGCCGAAAGCTCGGCAAGACTGGCAGCCTGGCTTGCGCGCGCAAGGTTCTCCTGGGCCAGGCGCAGTTCCTCCTGCGCACGCACTTGATCCTCGATATCGAAGCAAATGCCATTCCACTGCACGATCGTGCCCTCACCGTTGCGCATCGCCGCTGCGCGCGTTTCCACCCAGCGATACACGCCGTCGAACCGCCTCAGGCGATGCCTCTGTGCATAGGGTTCGCCGGTCGATAGCGAATGGCCATATCGTTCTTTGATGGTCGGCAGGTCATCGGGGTGGATTACGGCTTCGAGTGTGCCATCCAGCCGAGGCTTTCCTGCCTCATCCTTGTCTTCGAGATTGAATCCGAGGTATTCGCGAAGTTTTTGACTGCGATATATCGGTTTGCCGTCCGGCATGGCGCAATAAATCAATGCGGGCAGCGTTTCGACGAGCTGTTGAAGATGCCGTTCGCTCACGCGCACCGCCTCCTCGGCCATCACCAAATCGTGGATGTCGGAACTCACGCCGTACCATTGGAGGATGATGCCGGTCTCGTCCCGTAAGGGTTCCGCCCGGGTCTCCGTCCAGCGATAACTGCCATCGGCACGGCGCTGACGATATCTCTGGATATACGGAGCGCCCGTGGCGAATGAATGCCGGACGGCCTGGCGCACCAATTCCCGACTATCCGGGTGTACGACGCTCAGTGAAGGCGACCCATCCGGTGCTGTGATATCCTTGAGAGTGGCGCCCGTCACTTCGGTAAAAGGTTTGTTGACATAAGTCGGCGTTCCGTCGGCCGTTGTGCTCCAGATCAGCGCGGGCACGGTGTCAATAAGTTGTTGCAGTTGCCTTTCACGCTCGCGTAGGGCCGCTTCCGTTCTTTTGTAGACGTCGATATCCAGTGTCGCACCGTACCATCCTGTGATGCGTTCCTGACTGTCGCGTGTCGGCCGGGCCGCGGCGCGATGCCAGACATAGGCTCCATTGGCGCGTAGTACCCGATATTCGACATTCCAGTGTTCACCCGTCCTCAGGGCCTGGCGCAACGACTCGCCGACCCGTTTGCGATCCTCCGGATGCGTACCTCGCTGCCAACCCTGCTCGCCGCCTTCCAAGAATGGTTTGCCCTCCAGCAGCTCGTTCAGGTCCTCGAGCGTCATCGCTATAGAGGTCTGCGCAGTCGGCGTTGCGTAGGTGAACTGCCCGGACGCGTCCATCGCCCATGCGCCGCCATAGAGGTTCTCGATGGCAAGCGCAGCCCGCACCGCTTCACCGGTCTCACCGAAAGAGCTCGCGGTCGTCCACCGCTTATCCTGCCTTGCCACCGCCGGATCCACATCGACGCTGATGCCGTATTCGGGTTCCACCCGAAACTCGACCCAGCGGTAGTTCCCATCGGCTTGAAGCTGCCGGTAGCTGCTGACCTGAGGAACGCCGTGAAAGAACGCCCGCGCAGTTGCCTGCTCCACGGTGGGCCGGTCGTGCGGGTGAACGGCGTCCATCGACAAGAACGCTTCGGGTGTGGTGTTGTTGAGCGCGCGGGCGACGCCGACAATACGGTCGCGCCGCGGCGACGGCGTATCGGTATCGATCACCGTACCATACCACCCGGTAATGGTACCGTCGTCGTTGCGCACCGGATGCCCGGTGCTGCGCGTCCAGCCCCACATACCGTCCGCACGCAGCATGCGATGTTCCACGTTGTAATGTTCGCCAGTCTGCAGGCAACGCTGCCACATGGCGGCCGCGCCTTCGTAGTCCTCCGGATGGACGACCCGGCTCCAGCCCAAAGTATTGTCGTCCAGTGGCGAGTTGAGGTCTTCCAAAGCGAGACCGAAAAAGGCGAGTGCAGCCGGCGTCACATAGATAAAATTGCCGCCGGCATCGGTTGCCCAGCCATTGCCGGTGATCCGCTCGACGACCTTTGCCGCCTGTACGGCATCAATATCGGGTGACCTTACCGATCCCCCACCACTACCCATCCCCGAAGCTCCGGCGGACTTCGACATGCCTCAACCCGATCCCATTTCATTTGAGATCGCCATGGTGCGCTTAAATCGAAACTACGCCACGGCCTCTCCACAAAAGACGGTATACGGGAGCTTGCGACAAAAACACCTGTTCCGAAGGATAGGGCGAAGATTCGCGAGGCAATTCAGCTTTCGATCGTAGCAAGTGCCAGCAGATATCCGATCCAAGCGCGGCGCAAAGAGGCAATGCCGGGATCGTGCGGCTCGCTTTGCCCTCCATATTCAGCTGCTGAAGATCGTCCGGATCGACTTCAGAAAAGCGGTGGCAGTCCGCTCGTGTTTCTCTTCTGCAAGTCGTAGATCGCGGATGTCTCCAGAGCCCGAGGACAGCATTGCCGCGATCTCCTCGGCTATTGCCGGTCGTTCGGCGATCAGCTGCGCAAAACTTTTCTGGTCGATCTCGTAAGCAGTGACTCGCGTCAGGGCTTGCAGCGTGTAGGCCTCCTCCGTTCCCGCCAGAAGGCCGGTTCCCCCAAAGAAGTCGCCCGAGGAAAGGCGTCTTTTTTCCTGTTCGTCGTGCTGCATCGATACGACGCCGGTGCGGATGATCATCATCCAAGGTAGCGCCTGCCCCTGGGCGACGATGACGTCACCCTTGCGATATTCGCGCTCGATGCCAGACTGAGCCAATTTTTCTCTTTCGGATTGCGTCAGCCCGGAGAGGATCGGGTTCTCATCGATAACCTCCTGCAGCATCGCTTCAGGCGGTCGAGGTGTTTCTTTCAAGTAAGTTCCGTCCGCGATGGCGATCGCCGAGGGCGGCATCGCAAGGTGCAGCCCGGACGATCGGCAATGACGGTAGAATCGATCGATCACCTCGTTCTGAGCCGTTATTCTCAGCAGTGGATTGCTCACGCGGAAAAACAGACGGATTTCCAGCGCGGTGGCATCGAGGCCGCTGAACGAGACCAGTGGCGGTGGCTCGCGCATGATCGAATTGCAGCCGGCCAGAACCGTCAACATGGCCTCCTCGACAATCGAGGGTGCGTGCGTCGGGACCAGCCGTACCGTCATCTTTAGGAGATGCGTTTCGTCGGGCCGGCTGACATTGGTCAGCTTCAGCTTGGCAAGGACACTGTTAGGCAGCACGACGATATTGTTGGCGCCCGTCAGAATTTGCGTCGAACGCCAGGTGCTTGCGGTAACTCGTCCTTCCGTGCCGTCCTCAAGGAGAATCCAGTCGCCTAGCGCATAAGTATGCCCGAGATTGAGGGCGACACCGGAGAAGACGTCGCCGAGTGTATTCTGAAGGGCAAGACCAAGTGCAATGGCGATGACGCCGGACGTCGCGATCAGCGTGCCGACAGGAGCGCCGAAAACGAAAGCCAGGGCGGCGAGCGTGACGCACATATAGACGACGCCGACGACAATATCCTGCAGCAGGCGGGCCTCGCGAGGCCTACCTTCCAAAACCAGATAGATACGCACGAACCCGATGACGGCCCAGGAGAGATGGAGCCACCACAACAATTGGCCGAAGACGATGAATACGGCACGCTCGTCGCCGATCCGCAGGCCTTGGGATTGACCGAGCGGAATATCTTCGAAAACGAGGACGGAGGTCATAGCCGTGAAAAAGACGATCTGCACCACGAGCCGCAGATTGGAGCGCAATGGGCCGATGAGCTTCCAAACGGCCATCCCGGTCAAACCTAGAATGATCAGCCATGCGAGCGGTTCGGCGGCGATTTCACCCAGATATGCCTGAAGCATGATGATCGTCCCGGTGTTCGGAGGTCAGTAGCCGATGCCGGCGACGTAGTTCGCCAGCATGTGTTCCTGCAACTGCTCCTGCTCGAAGAGAACCTTTAGGGCGTCGCGGATATCGAGAACGCCGAGAGGCTTTGCATCCGCGCCGAGGACCGGCATGTTCTGGATGCGGTTTTCCACCATGACCTGCCATGTCGCCTGTAGTTCATCTGCCGGGCTGCAGGAAATGATGTTGCGGCTCATCAGCGCCTCGACGCTTGCATTCGCCTCGCGGTCAGCCAGATGGCGAATAAGATCGGATTTGCTGAGTACCCCGGCTGCCTTTCCGTGTCGCTCGCTGACGACGACAAGTCCAATGCCCGGATTGGAAAGTGTTAGGGCGGCGGCCTGCAGTGTAGCGGCGACATCGATCACCATCAGGCGGGCCGATGTCATGGGATAGAGTTTTTCGATGCGCATGGTTTTCCTCCTGACGGCGCTCGCGGGCACGGCCGGGCATGTCGGTATTGATTGCAATCGGAACCGGAATGGCGCCGGCCAGAGGGCGCCATTCCGTCATTGATGTCAGGCGAGAACCGCCTTTCCCGTTCGAGCTTACTTTTCGTAGGTCGTCAGATTGGTTTCATTCGTGTCGACCACGAACACGGCAAGGAGGCGAGCACGCTCCGTCTTGCTTGCATTTTCGCTCACGGCGTGATGGTCGCCGGGAAACTCGGAAAAGTTCTCGCCGGCATGGTAGACGGTCACCGGCCCGCCATTGACCTTGCTGGTTATCGCTCCTTCCAGAACCGTCGCATAAATGAAGGCGGATTTGGGATGCGTGTGAGCGGGCGAGGTGCCGCCGGGCGCATATTCGACGAGCACGCCCTTCATGCTCTTACCGGGCACGTTGGGCAGTGGCTGGTCGTAGACCACCGTTACCTTTTCATCGCTGTGGTCATCATCCGCCGAAACCGCAGCCGCGGAGGCAAATACGAGAGCCGCCGCGCAAAGAAATATCCTGATCATCTTCGTCTCCTGGTAAATAAGGCTTGCCAACCCGAAAGACCGGTGAAGCCGGGAGGAATTTGCGAGGGAGTCGCTTACTTTTTCTGGGCGGCAGGGGACTGGAGCCAGTCCTCGAAGCGAATCGCGCCGAGGCGGGCGCCGGCATCCGGAACCAGTGTCCGGTCGTCGATCTCGACCTCGAAATAACGGGCATGCGGATCGGCGAGGATGGTACGCGGATCGTGGGTGGCCTTGAGGTAACGCCCGATGAATTCATTCATCGGTGCGCGCTCGGGGCCGGCGATCTCGATCATACCGTTCGCCGGTTCGGCTAGAGCGGCATCAGCCATGGCGTCGGCAACGTTGTCTGCTGCGATCGGCTGAAAAGCGCCCGTCGGCACGCGAACATTCGTTCCTTCGGTTGCCGACTGGGCGATGGCACCCACGAACTCGAAGAACTGGGTGGCATGGACGATTGTGTAAGGCACTCCTGAGCTGCGGATATGCTCTTCCTGACGCAGCTTGGCGCGGAAATATCCCATCGCCTGCATACGGTCCGTGCCGACGACCGACAACGCGACATGATGACGAACGCCTGCGGTCTTTTCCGCCGCAAAGAGGTTGCGACCAGCTGCATCGAAAAATTCCATGGCGGCTTTCTCGTCGAAGGACGGCGAGTTCGCCAGATCGATAACCACCTCGGCACCGGTCAGAGCTCCAGCAAGACCTTCTCCAGTCACTGTGTTCACGCCCGAATTTGGAGATGCAGCAAGCACCTCATGTCCCTTCTTGCGAAGCCGTTCGACGGTTTTCGAACCAATGAGGCCCGTGCCTCCAATAACGACGATCTTCATGTCCTATCTCCTGGTTTCAAGTTTGATATTGAGTTGCGGGTCTGCTGCCGGCGTTATTCCACCGAGGCTGCTTCCTCGATCAAAGAGACTATTTCCTTGGGATGCGAGACCGTCAGGGCATGCGAACCGCCCTCGATGACGATGGTCTTCACCGCATGCGCTCGCTTCGCCATGAAGCTCATCACGGCTGGCGGGATGTTGCGATCGGCGGAACCGTAAATCGCGTAGGAAGGCAGCGTCTTCCAGGAGGCGGCGCCCGACGGTTCGGCCAATGCGGCCTGCGCGATTGGGCGCTGGGTGGCCGCCATCAGCCGCGCCGCGTCTTCGGGCACGTCGGCGGCAAACTGATCGTGGAACCGGTCCGGCCGGATGTAAAGATCTTGGCCGCCGCCCGGCAGCGCAGTCGTCGTCAACGCGTCCCCCAGCGTGCTGCCGGGAAATTTTCCCGAAAGGCTCGCGCTGGATTCACCGGTCTCCGGAGCAAAGGCGGCGACGTAGACCAAGGCCTTCACATTCGAATTTCCGTTGGCCGCTTCGGTGATGACCGGCCCACCGTAGGAATGACCGACCAGCACGACCGGTCCCGAAATCGAGCGGAGGACGCTTGCGACAGTCGCGGCATCGCTGGCAACGCTGCGGAGCGGATTGGCAGCGGCGATCGCCGTATAGCCGTCCTTGGCGAGCGCACCGATCACGCCGTTCCAGCTCGACGACTCGGCGAATGCGCCGTGCACCAGCACGATCGTCGGCTTGGCTCGCGGTTCCGCGGCCTGTGCGAATGCCGCAACTGCCGTGCCCACCGTTGCGGCGAGCGTCAGAGTTTTGATGATATCGCGCATCTTATGTCTCCTGTTAGAGCCTCTTCGACCGGTCAGGAGAATGCGTCACGGCGGGCCGCCAGCCTATCGAACAGAGGCATCGACCATCTAGTCCCAGAGTACAGGTAGGATAGATCGGGTGATTAGATTATCCTGCCTGAACTCAGGACAATCGCTCCCGCGGCGAGCGAGGGGCTCACGCTTTGCCGATGATCGGCGGTTAAAGCTCGAAGACATTCCCCAGCCTTCAGGGCCCTGTGGCGAAGGAAGAGGCGTCCGGCGCTTATGCGCCAAGACTAGTCGCTTCGGGGGGCAGCTTTTGGTTGTGAGGATAGCATTGCGCAGACTCAAGCCTGCGGCGTCTCGCGAAGACTGGAGGGCAATGAATCCCAGGCGCGAATGAGTTCGCCGATGGAAATAGCCCGCATCTTGCGCATGACATTGCTGCGGTGGAGTTTAACGGTGATCTCGCTGATCCCGAGTTCGAAAGCGATCTGTTTGTTGAGGCGGCCGCGCGCAACTTCACGAAGCACCTGACGTTCGCGCGGCGTCAGCGTCGCGAACCGGCTGGAATGCTGATGGATGTTCTCCGCCTGCGCCCTCTGCTCCACGTCCCGCTGAATGCCTGCAATCACGGCGTCCAACAACGTCTGGTCGCGCACCGGTTTCGTCAGGAAATCGACGGCGCCGGCCTTCATGGCTTGCACCGTCATCGGAATGTCGCCGTATCCCGTGAGAAAGACGATGGGTTTCGTAATTCCGCGCGCCGAGAGTTGATGCTGCAAGTCAAGACCACTCGCGCCGGGCATTCGGACATCCAGCACCAGGCAGCCGGGCCGATCGGGGAGACCGGCGCTCAACAGTTCTCTGGGCGACGGGAAACAGGCGACATCGAGCCCGACGGATTCCATGAGTTCCTGAAGGGAGTTACGAACGTCCTCGTCGTCGTCGACGACGAGGACCAATGGATTATCCGCAGTGACGGTTAAGGTGGCCATCGGATCACCTCCCGAGAAGGCGGGGAACAGGCATTACGAAGCGTCTCCCGCCAACCGAATCGTCTCCCGGCTGAATGGGCAACAGCGAGTGAGAAAGGCCGCTGCCTGCCAGGACGAATGTATCCTTCATTGCTCTACATCCCCATATACCCGAGCGGCCGCGTTTTCAGTCCGCCAGCCGCAACTTCACGTCCTGCTTCGCCCGCGCTTCACGGCAACGCTCCATCTTCCGCAGCAGGCCCGCGGGTCCGGGTCCTTGCCCTTTCGATAAGCCATTTGCGAACATCGTCGGAGAATGCTGGCGGCGCCTTGCGCTCCAAATCGCCGGCAATATCGGCCAGCGTCTGGCTCGCAAGCGAATCCCGCATCGCCTTCTCCGCGCGCAGCATCACCGCGTGGATTGCGCATACGCCTTTCGTTGCCCATGACGGCGGCCGCTCCCGATATACGGCGCAGCGGCCGCGGATCTCCTGGCAGTCGAACAAGGGTTTCTTACCTTCGATCGCATCGACAACCTCCAGAACCGTGATATCTTCGGGCTGCCTTGCGAGCAGATATCCCCCTTTGATGCCCTCGGAGGCGGACACGATCCCCGCCTTTTCCAGCTTCGGAAATACCTTCGCCAGAAAACTCCGGGAAATTCCCTGAAAATCCGCCAGGTCGCGGCTGCTGAGCGGCGTTCCGGGCGAACTCGCCAACCACAGGAGACAATGCAGCCCGTATTCCACACCTGCCGTCATATGCGCCATAACTCGGACTATAATTGTCTGAGTTATGGCTGGCAAGCACTAATTTGGATCATCTCGCGAAGTACCGTCATCAACCCATGGCAATCGCTCACCGCCGGAGCAGGCGGCGCGTCCACAGGTCGTTGCAACCGTCATAGGCGTTCAGCAATTGGCAAATTTATAACGACCCGGGTTCCGGCACCGAGGTTGCTCTCAATCGCCACACATCCACCGACGTCTTCAACGAAGCGCTTTACCATCGGCAGACCGAAGCCGCCGAGACCTGTCGCTCTCGTTGTGAAAAACGGCTCGAAAGCGTGCTGCAGCGTGTGGGGGCTCATTCCGAGGCCGCTGTCTACGACAGTTATCTCAATTGCGGAAGATCCGTAGTCTCCAACGCGGCGGGCGGCAAGCGAGATGGTCCCTCCGTTCGGCATGGCATCGAAGGCGTTTGTTAGTAGGTTCATGATGGCGCACTGCAAGTTAATTCGGCTGCATTTCAGCGATGGCAGATCCGAATCCACATGCAAATCGACCCGTACTTCGCGTCGCCAGATGCTTTCAACCATCGCCTGAAGCTCCGTCAGGCAAGCTGCTATGCAGACGCTTTCAACCTGGGTCTCGCCCTCGCGTGCCCGACGCATGGTCTGATCCACAAGGGTACCCGCACGGACAAGAGACATTTTGGCACTGGCAACAATCGGCGGCAGGCTTGGATCGACCTCCAAATAAGGGCTGCGTGAGAGTATATTCAAAGCGGATGCCGCAACCTGTATAAGATTTCCCAGATCGTGAACCGTACCGGGTAAAGGATCCGCCGGTCCGCCTGTCACCAGAGCATTCGGAACAGAGGGCGGGAGACCGCTTTGGGCCGGGAAACCTATCTCGAGATGCGACATGAGATCCTCCATGGGCGCAGAACCGGCCCAGAACGGCCGGCAACGCACCGCATCCTAAGGGACTCTAAGGTTGAGATCGATCAAGCTAAGGATGGGAAAACCCCATACTGAAGGATACCTTCGCGCATGTCATGGTCCGACGCTAGGCGGCACGGCTGGCGTGCGATCTGGTGGACCTAACTCGATCGATAATAGCTACTCGCAATGGGATTAGCGGAGTTGCGGGGCTAACCGCGTGAGCGACCCATCCGTATGGGTGGACGGCGGCACTGCTGCATTGGGCCGTGTTGGCCCGCATCGCCAGCGAATATCCGCGCCGCCGCGCAGGCCGACATGGGCTCGCTATGACGTCGGGCTGGATGTTCTGCCCCACCCTCAGAGCGGCGGTAGCTCGCGTGCTTGATGACTGAGAGCTCCTGTCCACGGATCTGCATTAGTCGGCCGCTTGGCTGCCATTTCGAGATTGGCCCGCTAAGCTGTCGCCTTGGCTGCACGTTGACGCCTCTTTGATGCTGCGTCTTGTTGACGCTTCCGTTGCTTTCGCTCAGCTTCCGATAGGCCACCGTGTGTCACATATTCCCGGACAGTCGATGCGTTTGTGCCGGCACGCCGGCGATAGGCATCCCGTCGCAACCGACGTTCGCGCTCGTCAGCTGGGCGAGTTGCTCCGCAGTCAATGGATAACGGCCGGGCCTCACGGATTCCCCTCGCGCCGCTGTTCTTGTCGTTCAGCAGTTGCAATCTTGCTTTGAAGGCCGGCGACAGCGCTGTGGAGCCGAGAAAGTGCGATTCTACGGTCGGGGCCTAGCGCCTCTCGAAGCTCTGTCTTGCCATCCAGGAAAAGACGAAGCGATTTTGGTATTACTAGACGTGCGAAATAGCGACCGTCGCGGTTGAGTAAATAGCGTGGCTGCCGAGCCATGAAAGGCCCCGAAAAGCAAGAGCTTCAATGAAATCAACGGGGAAGGATGGTGCTGCTAGAGAGATTTGAACTCTCGGCCTCTCCCTTACCAAGGGAGTGCTCTACCCCTGAGCTATAGCAGCGTCAGCCGGCGCGAAAGACCCGCGTCGTCGGCAGCGGCCTATTGCCATAGGTTCACCGGCAGCGCAAGCCGCAAATTCCAAGTTCTTTGCCAACGGGTGGGGAAAACGTCGCTTCCGCTTTCAAGAATCCCGCTTTTTCGGTATGGAGGGCCATGGCGAATGATGACGAACGGCACGATTCCGAAGGTGGGGATAGCGGCGAAGGCCGCGGCGACCGGCACCGCAGGGCGATGGAAGCCCGCGAAGCGCAGCGCAAGGCGAAGGCTGCGGCCAAGCTTCGCGAGAATCTGATGCGCCGCAAGACCCAGGCGCGGGCCCGCCGGGCCGGCGAGGAGGATCTGACCCAGGGCCTTCCCGCCGCAGAACCGGCACTGCCTGCCGCAAAAACGGACGAATCATCGTAGCTTATGCGCCAGACGGGCTATTCGGGCAGGCCATTTTAGCAATCATTGAAGCAGCGGCGGATTTCGTTTAAGGACGCCTCCTTTCGCGCTCTCAGAAGGAAGAGTTACAACTTATGGATCGCATCAGAATTGTAGGCGGCAACGAACTCAAGGGCACCATTCCGATCTCGGGAGCGAAAAATGCCGCTCTGCCGCTGATGATCGCCTCCCTTCTGACGAGCGACACGCTGACGCTCGAAAACGTGCCGCATCTGGCCGACGTGGAACAGCTGCTGCGCATTCTCGGCAACCATGGGGTCGACGTTGCCGTCAACGGCCGCCGCGAACGCCAGGAAGAGAGCTATTCACGCACCATCAATTTCACCTGCCGCACCATCGTCGATACGACCGCCCCTTATGAGCTGGTCTCGAAGATGCGGGCCAGCTTCTGGGTCATCGGGCCGCTGCTTGCCCGCGAAGGCCAGGCGCGTGTTTCGCTGCCGGGCGGCTGCGCGATCGGCACGCGTCCGGTCGATCTCTTCCTCGAAGGTCTTCAGACGCTCGGCGCCACCCTGGAGGTGGACGGCGGTTATGTGAACGCCACGGCCCCCAAGGGCGGCCTGATCGGCGCCACTTACGTCTTCCCGAAAGTGTCGGTCGGCGCGACCCACGTGATGATGATGGCGGCGACGCTTGCGCGCGGCACGACGGTGATCGAAAACGCCGCCCGTGAGCCGGAGGTCGTCGATCTCGCAAAATGCCTGACTGCCATGGGCGCCAGGATTTCCGGCGCCGGCACCCGGACGATCACCATCGAGGGTGTCACGTCGCTCTCCGGCGCCCGCCACCGGGTCCTGCCGGATCGCATCGAGACCGGTACCTATGCCATGGCTGTGGCGATGGCCGGCGGCGACGTCGTGCTCGAGGGCACGGAAGCATCGTTGCTCGACAACGCCCTCGACACGCTGCGTTTGGCCGGCGCCCGCATCACCGAGACCGAGACCGGCCTGCGCGTGGTGCGCAACGGCAACGGCATCCAGCCGGTCGATATCACCACCGAGCCATTCCCGGGTTTCCCGACCGACCTGCAGGCGCAGTTCATGGCGCTGATGACCCGCTCTTCGGGTGTCTCGAACATTACCGAGACGATTTTCGAAAATCGCTTCATGCATGTGCAGGAGCTTGCCCGCCTCGGCGCCAGGATTTCGCTGTCCGGCCAGAAGGCCCGGGTTGAAGGCGTGACCCGGCTGAAGGGCGCTCCGGTCATGGCGACCGACCTGCGCGCTTCCGTCTCGCTGGTGATTGCCGGCCTTGCCGCCGAAGGGGAAACCATGGTCAGCCGCGTTTATCACCTGGACCGCGGCTTCGAACGGCTGGAAGAAAAGCTCACCCGCTGCGGTGCAGTGGTCGAGCGCGTCAGCGACTGATCGGTCCGCAAGGCTGATATTTATAAAGGCTGAGATTTATGAAGGACGGCTGGGCATTGCCCTTGCCGTCCTTTTTTGCATGTCTATCTCTTGCATACGCCCCTCTCTAATCCCGCCTCATATTGTTTGATCCGGCACCCCCACGGAGATTTCCCCATGACCGATCTTCAAGCCCCCGTCTGGTTCATCACCGGCTGCTCCACCGGCTTCGGCCGCGAACTTGCCAAACTGACCATCGAGCGCGGCTGGCCAACCGTCGTCACCGCCCGCGGCAAGGATCGCGTCGCCGATCTGGCCGAGGGCAGGGACCATGTTCTGGCGCTCGATCTCGACGTGACGAACATGAAGCAGGTTTCTGATGCGGTTTCGGCTGCCGAGCGGAAGTTCGGACGCATCGACGTGCTGGTCAACAACGCCGGCTACGGTTACCAGGCCTCGATCGAGGAGGGCGAGGAGGACGAGATCCGCGCCATGTTCGACGCCAATGTCTTCGGCCTGTTCGCGATGACCCGCGCCGTGCTGCCGGGCATGCGTGCGAAGCGCAAGGGCCATATCCTCAACATCACCTCGATGGCCGGCTTCATGGGCCTTCCGAGCTCCGGTTATTATGCGGCGAGCAAACATGCGGTCGAAGGTTTTTCCGATGCGCTCGCCCATGAAGGCGCGCCGCTTGGCATCAAGGTCACCTGCGTCGAGCCCGGTCCGTTCCGCACCGACTGGGCCGGCCGATCCCTGAAGCAGACGCCGAGCACGATCGCCGATTATTCCGAGACGGCGGCCGCCCGCATGGGCGCGACAGCCGGCTATCGCGGCCGCCAG
>NZ_JALBGW010000299.1:0-2328 GCF_023006485.1 Neorhizobium sp. BETTINA12A | reverse complement strand
CATCGTCGGCGAATCCGGCTCCGGCAAGTCGCAGACCGGGCGCGCGATCATGGGCCTGACCCCCGGCCACGCCAGGATCAGCGCACGAAAGCTGGCTTTCGGCGACCGGGATCTCCTGACCATGCCGGCCCGCGAGAGGCGCGACCTGCGCGGCAAAAAGGTGGCGATGATCCTGCAGGATCCGAAATATTCGCTGAACCCGGTAATGACCATCGGCCGGCAGATCGTCGAAACGCTGAAGACGCATGAGAAGATCTCGAACTCGGCGGCCAAGGCGCGGGCGCTCGCCATGCTGGAGGCGGTCCAGATCAGCGATCCGAAGCGGGTCTTCTCGCTCTATCCGCACGAGGTTTCCGGCGGCATGGGGCAGCGGGCGATGATCGCCATGATGCTGGTCTGCGGTCCGGAACTGCTGATCGCCGACGAGCCGACATCGGCGCTCGACGTCACTGTGCAGCTCGAAGTGCTGGATATCCTCGACAAGCTGGTGGCCGATCGCGGCATGGGGCTGATCTTCATCTCCCACGATCTCAGGCTCGTTTCTTCCTTCTGCGACCGCGTCATCGTGATGTATGCCGGCCGGATCGTCGAGGAACTGCCGGCTGCCAATCTCGCCGATGCGCAGCATCCCTATACGCGCGGGCTCTTGAACTGCCTGCCGACCATCGGTTCCGACCGGCATCCGCTGCCCGTCCTCGACCGCAAGCCGGAGTGGGCGTTATGACATCGGCTCTCTCCATCCGCGACATGGTCGTCACATACGATGAGTTTGCAGCACTCGATCACGTGAACTTCGATATCGGCACCGGCGAATCCTTCGGCATCGTCGGCGAATCCGGTTCCGGTAAATCGACGCTTTTGCGTGCAGTCTCGGGTCTTGCGTCGTTCGACCAGGGCACGCTCAGCGTCAACGGCCGCCCCTATTCCGGCCGCAGGCGTGACAAGGAATTCTACCGCACCGTCCAGATGGTGTTCCAGGACCCTTATGGCTCGTTGCACCCGCGCCAGACGGTCGACCGGCTGCTGCTGGAACCGCTGGTCATCCACGGTTTCACCGATATCGAGACGCGCATCAACCGGGCGCTGGACGAGGTGGGTCTCGGGTCGGGCTTCCGGTTCCGTTATTCGCATCAGCTCTCCGGCGGCCAGCGGCAGCGCATCGCGATCGCCCGGGCGCTGATCCTGGAGCCGAAGATCCTGCTGCTCGATGAGCCGACCTCGGCGCTGGATGCCTCGATCCAGGCGGAAATCCTCAATCTGCTCGAACAGGCGCGCCGCGACCGCAACCTCACATTCGTGATGGTCAGCCACGATCTCGGCGTCATCAGCCATATGTGCGAGCGGCTGGCGGTGATGAAAAATGGCAAGGTTGTCGAGACGGTGCCGCGGAAAGCACTGGAAAACCGCGAGTTTTCCGCCGATTATACCCGCCAGCTGCTCGTCGCCAGCGAAGGTTTTCGCCGCGGCTGACGAGTGTCTCGATTTTATCTATGTCACTATCCCGAAACCGGTCCCCGCTTTCGGGCGACATGTTTCAGCCGGCAGGATCGCATGCAGCTTCGGGCGCTTATGTATTTCGACGAACTGGTCCGCACCAATTCGATGCGGGCGGCGGCCGAGAATCTCAACGTCGCTGCCACCGCCGTCTCGCGCCAGATCGAGAACCTCGAACACTATTTCGGCACGCCGCTTGTCGAGCGCAGCAATCGCGGCATCAAGCTGACTGCCGCTGGCGAACTGCTGGCGGCGCGGGCAGGGCGGACGTTGCGCGAACTCGAACATGTCCACCAGCTGATCGACGACCTGCAGGGCCTGCAGCGCGGCAAGGTAGTGATCTATGCGAACGGCGCGACGGTTGCCAACCTGATCGCGCCGGTGCTTGCGGAATTCAGCCTGCGCTACCCGAAGCTGCGGTTCGAGGTGGCGATCACCAGTGCGCGCGAGGCAGTCGAGGCGCTCGCCGGCGCCGAGGCCGATCTGGTGGTGACGCTGTTTGCACCAAAGATATCCGGGGTGAAGGTGCGGCTGCGCTCCGAGATCACCTATGACGTCATCATGGCCGCCGACCATCCGTCCGCCGGTGCCAGGGAACTGACATTGCGCGATCTCGTCCACATGCCGCTCGCTCTTCCCGACAAGAATTTCGGCGCGCGACAGGCCTTCGAGGAACTGTTCGCCAAGGACGGGCTGGAGCTCGATCCGGTCTTCGTCACCGGTTCCCTGGAAATGCTGAAGGAACTGGTGTTGCGCCGCGCGGCGGTCACACTGCTGCCGGCGCTTGCGGTGCAGCGCGAAATCGATGCCGGCCAGCTTGCGGCGGTGCCGATC
>NZ_JALBGW010000298.1:0-2427 GCF_023006485.1 Neorhizobium sp. BETTINA12A | reverse complement strand
CGAACTGGTGACGCTCTCGCACAGCGCGCGCGACCGCTCGATCTTCGCCCGCGGCGCGGTTGCCGCAGCGCTCTGGGCGCGCGACAAGAAGCCCGGCCACTATTCCATGCTCGACGTGCTCGGGCTTTCCTGAAAATCTTCCCGGAGGAATTCATCCCATGAGCGGAACTCTCGTCCTTGTGCGCCACGGCCAGAGCGACTGGAATCTCAAGAACCTTTTCACAGGCTGGCGCGATCCGGATCTGACGCCGCTCGGCATCCAGGAAGCCGAGGCCGGCGGCGAAGCGCTGGCAGCAACGGGCATCAAGTTCGACATCGCCTTCACCTCGGTGCTGAAGCGCGCCCAGGACACGTTGAAGATCGTCCTCGACAAGGTCGGCCAGCCGGGTCTTGAGACGATCCGCGACCAGGCGCTCAACGAGCGCGACTACGGCGATCTTTCCGGCCTCAACAAGGACGATGCCCGCGCCAAATGGGGCGAGGAACAGGTGCATATCTGGCGCCGTTCCTATGACATTCCGCCGCCGGGTGGCGAAAGCCTGCGCGATACCGGCGCCCGCGTCTGGCCCTATTACATGACGGAAATCCTGCCGCGAGTGCTGCGCGGCGAAAAGGTCCTCGTCGCCGCGCACGGCAACTCGCTTCGCTCGCTGGTGATGGTGCTCGACCGGCTCAGCAAGGAAGAAATCCTCAAGCTCAACCTCGCGACCGGCGTGCCGATGGTCTACACGCTCAAGGCCGATTCGACCGTCGCTTCCAAGGACATTCTCGGCGACATGTCCGGCGCGCACTGAGCTTTTGCTTTCAAAACATCCATGTGTTACACTGTACTGACAGCGTAACACATGGATTT
The DNA here is from genome assembly GCF_023006485.1 of Neorhizobium sp. BETTINA12A. Lineage (NCBI taxonomy): Bacteria > Pseudomonadati > Pseudomonadota > Alphaproteobacteria > Hyphomicrobiales > Rhizobiaceae > Neorhizobium > Neorhizobium sp. BETTINA12A. The sequence continues at coordinate 1,574 of NZ_JALBGW010000298.1, read as the reverse complement.
GAAGATGACTGAGGCCACATTCACGTTCCGCGTCGAGGAAGAGCTGAAAGCCGCGTTCACTGAGGCTGCGAAAGCCGACGATCAGACAAGCGCGCAGTTGTTGCGCAAGTTCATGCGCGACTATATCAAGCAGCAGCAAGAAGCTGCGGATTACGATGTTTGGTTTCGCCAAAAGATCCAGAAGGCGATAGATTCGGCGAATGCCGGTGACCTTCTTTCCGAAGATGACGTCGAAACCGAATTCGCTGCCTTACGGGAAGAGGCGCGGAAGTCGTCCGCTCAATGAAGCTTCTCTGGACGCCGCAAGCGCGCCGCGACCGCAGAACAATTTTTGACTACATTCGCCCTGAAAATCCGATGGCCGCGGCAGCCATGGACGATCAGTTTGCAATGGCGGCAGGCCAACTCTCCCGCCATCCCTATTCGGGGCGTCCCGGCCGTGTTTCTGGAACGCGTGAACTCCTCGCCCATCCCAGTTATCTGATGATCTATGACGTGCACGAAGGCGCGGTGCGGATTTTAGGTATCATCCATACCGCCCGCCAATGGCCGCCCGAATAGGCGACTTCAATTCTCGATCGTGAACTGCACCATATCGGCCGGAAAGCGGCTGACGGCGTATTGGACCGGCACGCCTTCGGTATCGGTATTGAGCGCGCGGGCGACGAGGATGATGGCTCCCGGCGATAGCTGCAGGTCGGCGAGATCCGCCCCGTCCGCATGGGTAGCCGTCACTTCCGTCGAGACGCGCAGATAATCCGAGAGGCCGAGCATCCGGAATGCGACCGTGATCGAACCGCTTTTGCTGTAGGCCTCCTCAATGCCGCTGAAACGGTCGGCCGGAAACCAGGTCGTCGAGCGGGAAACCGGGCGGTGATCCGCCTTCCTCAGCGTTTCCAGCCGGATCACCGGCGTGCCTTCGGGAATGCGCAGCCTGGCCGACAGATCGGTCGAGGCCGGCTCCTGTGCCGAATGAAGCAGCAGGCCCTCCTTTTCCCGCGCCTGGTCGCCGATACCCTCGCTGAACCTTGTGCGCCGCGTGATCGGGAAATTCAGCCGTTCCTTGCGCTCGATCAGCGTGCCACGCCCCTGCACGGAACGGACGATGCCTTCCTGGGCGAGAGCGGCAAGCGCGCTTCTCACCGTATGGCGATTGACGCCGAATTGCGCAGCCAGCGTGAATTCCGGCGGCACCTTGCCGGTCGCGTCGTAGTCGCCGTTGGCGATCGAGGCGCGAATGCGATCGGCGATCTGACGCCAGAGCGCCACGCCGTTTTGCCGATGAACGTTTGCCTGCCCCGTATCCATGTCACACGCTTGTTATATGCGGAAGTTAGTAGTATAGGTAACTTGTATGGTTGTCTATATTAATAGACATTTTGGAGCTTGGCAATGGACCTGGCGAAACAAATCGGGCCGAACGCGGGAACCACCGGGCGCCGCCGTGCGGTTGGCCTGCTTGCGCGGGCGATGACGGACGAATTGCGCGCCGCCTGGGACAAGCTTCCGGCCAAACCGGAGGTCAAGCCCGTACGTGGGCCGGAGACCGGACTGGTGATGATCCGCGGCCGCAT
>NZ_JALBGW010000297.1:0-2468 GCF_023006485.1 Neorhizobium sp. BETTINA12A | reverse complement strand
CTTCGGCGGCCTGCTGGCGGGCGCGCTCTTCAGCCGCCGCCTTTTCGCGGGCCGCCTGCCGCTCGATTGCCTGGAAATTATAAAGCGCCACCTCGCGGCGAAGGCGCTGCTTTTCCAGAACGCTCGCCTGCAGGGTTTCCACCCGCCGCCGCTGCTGCTCGAAGGCGCGTTGCGACAGGAAATTGGTCATCGCCGCGATATCGATCCTTTCGGTGGGCGCGGCAATATCTCCCGAATAATCGAGCCGGATTGTCGGATCGCCGCCGGCCAGCGCTTCGTCGCCGGCATTGTAGGTTATCGCCAGGTTCGCGCTCAGGCGGTCGTCGAGCAGATCGAAGCGCCCCTCGCCCGACAGTTTTGTCGTGCCGACGGCGGCTGCAATATTCTGCGCCCGCGCTTCGCCCGCCGTGATCGTCACCGGAACGGTGACGTTGCCGATCGCCGCATTTCCCTGATGCAGCGGGCTGGAAACAATCGGCCGGACCCTCGCTTCCGTGATTTCTCCGCCCAGCTTGTCCACCCCGGCCATCAGGGGCTTCAGCGCATCGGGATTGATGCCGGCAATGGTCAGGCCCTTCAGCCGCAACTCGGCCGAGCCGCTCGTGGCGCCAAGGAGCTCGGCCAGGGTCTTGCCGGTCGATTCGGCGGACATGTTGAAATCCAGCTTTCCGTCGGCAACCGGCTTTCCGCCTTTCGTCCAGACGAGCGGCGCAAGATCGGCGTTCTCAGCCGAAAGCCGGGCCTGCAGAAGTCCCGTTCCGTCACCGTTCGACATCAGCAGCCGGCCGGCCAGCCGGCCGCCCTGCCAGTTGCCGGCACCATTCTCGATGGTGATGCCGCCGCTGCGATGCGTGACGCGGGCCGAAAAATCGTCGATATTGCCGAACGCGCCCGTGTGAAACGTCCGCGCCTTGACGTCGAGAGCGACATCCGCGCCGTAAAAGACCGGCGGGGCGAAGGGTTTTGAAGAAAACGCACCGCTCTTCGGATCGCTGACCGGCCCGTAGATCGCCTCGCCGAGCCAGGCGAGGTCGAGGTTGTCGAGGTTGAGCGAGCCTGTCGCCGGCATGCCCGGCGCCTTGCGGTCGACGGCGATATCGCCGCTGATCGCGTTGCCGTCCGCCGCGCCGGTGAGCGCCGCAATCTTGACCGTCTCCGGCGTCATGCTGACATCCGCATCGAGCGTGACCGGCAGACCGGTCCCGAATTGCGGCAGCGCGATACCGTTCATCAGCAGATAGGGTTCCAGATCGGCGCTCCGCAGCGTCACGTGACCGCTACCCTCCCCAAAACCGTCGCTGCCGATCCGCATGTCACCCTTGACGTCCAGCGAGGTCTTTGCGGTCGTGAACGACAGCGCGGTCTTTGCCGTGGCACCCGGCCCCTGATGTACGTTGAGCAGCAGTTCGCCGGTGCCGTCCCCTTCGAAAGGCAGGGGATCGAGACCCGCCTGGCCGAGAAGAACCATCGGGTCGGGATTGTCGAGCGAGGCGACCAGCGTCATGTCGGGGTCGCCCGTCAGGTCGAACAGGCCCGGAAGCTTGAGGTCGGCATTGACCGCGCTGCCGTTCGTCTTGCCCTTGAGGACGATCTCCACCCCGTTCGAGCTTCCGCCGACCGTAAGGTTTGCGCCGAGATCCGTGTTGGCGAACCAGGCGCCGTTTGCGGCAAGCCGGGCCAGAGCCGGATGCGGAGGCAGCCGGTTGCGCAGCATGGTCAGGAAGGCCGTCGGATCGCGGGAACGAAACGAGAGGTTGCCAGTGCCCGAATAGGCAAGCAGCGAGCCTTCGATGCGGCCTCGTGCCGATATCGTCGCCCCTTCGATATTGCCGACCGTCAGGCGCTCCAGCGAAAGCGCTCCGCCAGCCACAGTGAAAGCGGTATCGACATTGTTGGCGGCAACCCCGAAGGCGGTAAAACGGTCGGCCTTCAGCGTCGCTGCGACGCGGTGGTCCAGCACATCCTGGCCCGCATCGTCGCCGGTCAACAGCGAGGCAAGCGCCCGCATGGCGTCGATATCGATCTCGTTGCCGGCAAGGCTCATCGACAGGTTCGGCGTCTGCCCCTGGGTCGACTGCCGTTCCAGACGGCCCTTGAGCGTCGCAGGCCCGATCGCCAGTTCGAGATTGTCGAACCGTTGCAGGTCTGGTGTGAGATTGACCTTCGCCGAAAAGCCGGCTGAGCGCAGCTGGCGCAGTTCGGGGGCCACCCGTCCGGAAAGCCAGTCGGAAAGGCCTGACGGCTGGCTGGAAGCGACCAGCATATCGCCGACGAAGGACGTCCGGTCGCGAAGCACGAGGCTGCCCTTCGCCTCCAGCTGCGTGCGGCCCGGCAGGGTCGCCACCACGTTGTCCACCGTCCAGCCACGGCCCGCCGGTCGTATGTCGAGCCTGATGTCGCGGATGGTCGTATCGTTGGCGACGATCGCCGGCAGCCTCAGGCTGGCGCGGCCGGGCACCTGCGGAATA
>NZ_JALBGW010000296.1:0-2508 GCF_023006485.1 Neorhizobium sp. BETTINA12A | reverse complement strand
GTTAAGGTGACGCTGATCAACCCGATCGCGATGGAAGAAAAGCTGCGCTTCGCAATCCGCGAAGGCGGCCGCACCGTCGGCGCCGGCATCGTCGCCTCGATCGTCGAGTAATCGATAGCGACATTGGAATAGATAAGGCCCTGCCGGCGACGGCGGGGCCTTTTGCATTCGGCCCTGACCCTCTGGCAATTGGGAGGTTCACCCGGAGTCAGCATGTCGAAAACAGGTCGTTCTCGTAACGGAAACGGCGTTCCGGCGCCCGACATATCACAGCCTGCCGAGCTCATGGGATGGCGGCCCGCCGGCCACGGACACGCAACCTGCGGCGCCACGGTGCCCAGGGGCTGGTGCGCTGCCGCCGTCGTGCTCTGTGGCCACTGTCAATCGTACGCACCCTTGAAGAGACATATTTTCTGGGGCGCATACGGACGGAGTGGGGGGCGAGATCATCAGGCGCAGCAAGTCTCCGCTCGGTGACTGGCTGCGGAAGAGGTGCTTTCGGTGGCCCGGATGGCGGAGACATCCGAGGTTGGGCCGAAAGCTCAGGTGAACGGTTCGGATATTCAAAAATGCGCTTGCAAAGCGCAGCGCATCCCCTTAAAGGGAGCGCCTAGCCAGTTGGCGGCGAGCCGGAGTTTCCGGTTTACTTTCCGCCAAGGTTGAAGGGGTGTAGCTCAGTTGGTAGAGCGGCGGTCTCCAAAACCGCAGGTCGTCGGTTCAAGCCCGGCCGCCCCTGCCATTTCCAGATGATTGGCGCGAGATTATCCGCAGCGGAATTGTCGGGAAATGGCCGTCGTGCAAAACGGCGAAATTTCATCGAACACTGTTTTCCCTCTTGTGTAAAGAGGAAGGGGTGTTTATGTAGATCAAAACAGACACGCGGTGCGTGGGGCTGAGAGAGTTCAGCTTTACGCGCCGTAATTGCGTGGGCAATCTATGGCATCCAAAACCAATCCCGTTACGTTTCTGCGCCAAGTACGCTCCGAGACGACGAAAATCCATTGGCCGTCTCGTCGTGAGACCATGATTTCCACGGCCATGGTTCTGGTTATGGTTGTGTTCGCTGCGCTGTTTTTCTTCGCTGCAGACCAGCTTATGGGATGGTTGCTCCGTCTCGTACTGAACGTCAGCGTTTGATCCTGGAGAATAAAGATGGCGGCGCGTTGGTACATCGTCCACGCATATTCTAATTTTGAGAAGAAGGTGGCCGAGGACATCGAGAACAAGGCTCGCCAGAAGGGGCTTGAGCACCTGTTCGAAAAGATCCTCGTGCCGACCGAAAAGGTCGTCGAGGTGCGCCGCGGCCGTAAGGTTGATTCCGAGCGCAAGTTCTTTCCGGGTTACGTCATGGTTCGGGCCAACCTGACCGATGAAGCCTATCACCTGATCAAGAACACGCCGAAGGTTACCGGCTTCCTTGGTTCCGACAACAAGCCGGTGCCGATCCCGGACTTCGAAGCCGAGCGCATCCTCGGCCAGGTCCAGGAAGGTGTCGAGCGGCCGAAGTCCTCGATCACCTTCGAGATCGGCGAGCAGGTCCGCGTTTCCGACGGTCCTTTCGCGTCCTTCAACGGCACCGTACAGGATGTCGACGAAGAACGTTCGCGCCTCAAGGTCGAGGTCTCGATCTTCGGCCGTGCGACCCCGGTCGAGCTGGAATACGCCCAGGTCGAAAAGGTCTGATGAATTTCGAAATGGGGCCTGCTGTTTGCGCAGCGGGCCTCGTGCGGCGTTTGCCGCAAACGCGTGGGAGGAGCGGTGCCTTAGCCGGGCATTTTGTCCGAACCACGCAACCGCAGCCGCCGGTGAAAGCCGGCATGTCGGACCGGGAAACCGGTCTCTAATGAGCCGGGTAACCGGTCTCTCGAAAGGCAGAGAGTTATGGCTAAGAAAGTTATGGGCCACCTCAAGCTGCAGGTAAAGGCAGGGTCGGCCAATCCGTCCCCGCCGATCGGTCCTGCACTTGGTCAGCGCGGCATCAACATCATGGAATTCTGCAAGGCGTTCAACGCCGCCACGCAGGAAATGGAAAAGGGCATGCCGATCCCGGTCGTCATCACCTATTTCCAGGACAAGTCCTTCACCTTCGCGATGAAGCAGCCTCCGGTCAGCTATTGGCTGAAGAAGGAAGCGAAGATCACCTCGGGTTCGAAGACCCCGGGCAAGGGCGCCAAGGCTGGCACCCTGACCAAGGCTCAGATCCAGACCATCGCCCAGGCGAAGATGAAGGATCTGAACGCGGCCGATCTCGAAGGCGCAATGGCCATGATCGAGGGCTCTGCCCGCGCCATGGGCCTGGAAGTGGTGGCTTAACATGGTAAAGCTTGCAAAGCGTATTCAGAAGATCCGCGAAGGCGTCGATCCGACCAAGCTGGTCGCCCTGACGGAAGCCATTTCGATGGTCAAGGTTCGCGCCACGGCGAAGTTCGACGAAACCGTCGAAATCTCCATGAATCTCGGCGTCGATCCGCGTCACGCAGACCAGATGGTCCGCGGCGTGGTCAACCT
>NZ_JALBGW010000295.1:0-2540 GCF_023006485.1 Neorhizobium sp. BETTINA12A | reverse complement strand
GCGATTGCCCAGCGGCTGGTGACCGGCGACCTGCGAGATGCGGCGGGACTGCTGCCGTCGATGGGACAGGTGGCCCTGCTGCAGGGTTACAGCCACGGGTTCTCCTCGCTCCTGTGGCTGCTGACCGCGATCACGGCACTGACAGCGGTCGTGGTGTTCCTCTTCCTCGGGCGGGGAGGGGAGACGGCGGAGGATATCGCGGAGGAGGCGGAACTGGCCGCCGCTGCCGCGACGCGATCCGACGAGAACCGATTACGCCAGCCGGCCCTTTGACAAACGGCCTTTGACAAACCGGCTCATCTGAGCCATATGCAGGCTATCCGGAACCGCCGCAGCGAGACGATCTCGCTGCGGCGGTTTCGCCGTTTTGGGCCTTCGGTCCTGCAAATCATTCGCACGCGCAAAAAGGAAGACATGGTGGCGAGGGAAGTCAAAATCGTCGAGCGGCTGGCCTTCTGGGGCATGCCGCTGTCGCTCGGCGTCATGTTCTTGAAGATGCTGGCCTGGTGGATGACGGGCTCCGTCGCGCTGCTGTCGGACGGGCTCGAATCCTTCGTCAATGTCGCCGCCGCCTTCATCGCCTATTTCGTCATCCGCTATGCGCAGCGCCCGGCAGACCATGACCATCAGTTCGGCCATCACAAGGCGGAATACATTTCTGCGGTCGTCGAAGGCGGGCTGATCATCGTCGCGGCATTCCTGATCATCAGCGAGGCCTGGGACGGACTGTTCGCGCCGAAACTGCCGGATGCGCCGGTGCTGGGCCTGGCGATCAACGGACTGGCGGCGGTCATCAACGCTGCCTGGGCGACGACGCTGATCCGGGTCGGCACCGCCCATTATTCGCCTGCAATGGCAGCCGACGGCCGGCACATCATGTCCGACGTGGTGACTTCGGCCGGGGTCTTCGTCGGCCTCGTCCTCGCCGTTGTCACTGGATACGCGATCCTCGACCCGGTGCTCGCCATCCTGGTCGCGATCAACATCCTCTGGCAGGGCTACAAGGTGATCGCCCATTCCATCGGCGGGCTGATGGACCGGGCGCTGGAGCCGGACGAGGAGGCGGCGGTGCGCGAGGCGATCGCCACCCATTCGGTCGGCGCGCTTGGCGTCCACGACTTGAAATCGCGCCGGGCGGGGGCGGCTGTCTTCATCGATTTCCATCTGGTCGTGCCGGCTGGCATGAGCGTCGCAGAAGCGCATGCGATCTGTGACCGCTTGGAAGATGCGATCAAAGCGAGTATTGCCGGCGCCACATTGGCAATCCATGTGGAGCCCGAAGGCGAGCGCGCCCATGGACAGAAGGTAGACGTGGAAGGAACAGGCAAATGACGATGACCGATGTCAGCGGGCTCTCGCAGCTCGGATCTCACGTGGAAGCCCCGCAGAGCCCGGAAACTGCGGTGCTGGAAAAGGTGCCGAACGGCAACCAGGGCACCGATTACGTGGTGCGCTTCACGGCGCCGGAATTCACCTCGCTCTGCCCGATGACCGGCCAGCCGGATTTCGCCCATATCGTCATCGACTATATTCCGGACGGGTTCCTGGTGGAATCGAAGTCGCTGAAGCTGTTCCTGCATTCGTTCCGGAACCACGGCGCGTTCCATGAGGACTGCTCGATCTACATCGCCAAGCGGATCGTGGACCTGCTCGCCCCGAAGTGGCTCAGGATCGGCGCCTACTGGTATCCGCGCGGCGGCATCCCGATCGACGTGTTCTGGCAGACGGGCGAGGCGCCGGCAGGCGTGTGGCTGCCGGAGCAGGGGGTCGCGACGTATCGCGGGCGTGGGTGAGGCGTAACGGCTTGCCGGCAAAACGCTCCAGTGGAGCGTTTTGAGCGCCGGGATGGTGCGGCAGGCTCTTTCATCCCGTCACTTCAAAACCGAGCGAGTGTGGCGTCCGATCGACATTGATGTTGGAATCCGCCAGCCCCCCTCTGCCCTGCCGGGCATCTCCCCCACGGGTGGGGAGATCACAAGCGGCACGACCGCCGCTTTCAAAGAACGGCTGCGGGGAAAGAGACGTCAGATTAAAGGCGACGAGAAGGCCGCCAGCCGATCTCCCCACCTGTGGGGGAGATGCCCGGCAGGGCAGAGGGGGGCGGACGCACTCCAACGTCGAAGGTAGGCCTTCCGTCCTTACATCAAGGGACCCGGCGCTTCAGCCACCGCAGAGCCTCTCACTCACACATCCATCGAATCGTCGCTGCCCATGTCGCTGTTGTCGAAATCGGCCTGGTCGTCGGAAAAGTCGTCGTTGCCGTAATCGGCCTGCTGGAAGCCGGCATTCGAGCCGGAATTGTCGGCCACGTCGTTGGTGTTGGCGGCAGTGCCGTCGTTGCCCGAGGCCTGGCGGACCGCGTCATCCCCGAAATAGTTGTTGTTGATGACGGTTTCCTCGACGGGACCGTTGCCGCCGCCGAACGGGTTGCTGCCGGCGAGCGGCGAACCCCAGCCGAGGGAGTTCATGTGGCTGCCGAAGATGCCGGAGAGCGAATTGGCGAGCAGCATGCCGCCCGCGACGCCGGCTGCGGTGCCGAG
>NZ_JALBGW010000294.1:0-2564 GCF_023006485.1 Neorhizobium sp. BETTINA12A | reverse complement strand
TGCCGCGGGCATATAGGCGATCGACAGGGTCTGCTCCGACCTGCCCCTGGTCTCCACCACCGTATGCGTCACTCCGTCGATCACTGTTGTTGTGGTCAGCACCGTCGTCGAGCCGCTCAGGCTGCGGCTAAAACTCTGGGTCGCCGCACCGTTCACCGACTTCGTCAACAGCCCGACATCGTGGAAGGGTGCCGATCCGACGCCGGGATCGGCCGTGTCATAGGTGTTGGCAGCCGTCACCGTGGCGGCCGTCTCGCCGGCAGTACCACCTCCCGTGGGACTCAAGGTGCTTAACCGAGCAATTCCGGACGTGTAGGCTAAATAACGAGCAGTACCGGAGCCTGGATAATTCGGGTCAGCGAAAATCCAAGGGACTTCGTTCGCGGCAGCGGGATCGCGGAAATAGGTGTAACCGTCAGCGTGGGTATAGCCGGTTGCTGTTCCCGCCGCATCGTACTCAGCTTCGGTGAGCACTATCATTTGTTCGCTCATTTCAGCGCTTGGGGGCCAGTAAAAAGCATAACCGGTGGCGCTCTGGACGAGGCGTTGAAAGCCGCGCCCAAAGCTCAGATCGCCGCTGCCAGCCTCGCCAGCATAATAGCCGGAGACCGGATCCCGAGCGCCACCTCCGGTGGAATCCGAGCTGTTCTGCCGAGCAATACCGGACGCGTAGCTAGAAAACGTGAAGTCTGGCAAATCGGGGAAAGCAAAAGTCCAAGGGACTTCGTTTGCGGCAGTAGAGTCGCGGAAGTAGGTGTAGCCGTCAGCGTCGGTATAGCCGGTTGCCGTTCCCGCCGCATTGTACTCTGCTTCGGTAAGCATCGTCGTTTGCCCGTCCGGCCAGGAAAGGGCGTAGTTGGTGACTTCATAGACGAGGCGGTGAAAGCCGCGCGCCAAGCTCAGATTAATGCTATCGAACTCACCAGTGTAATAGCCGGAGACCGGATCACGAGTGCCCGGAGCCGGGTCGCCGGGGCCCGGATCAGGATCCCCCGGAGGCGGATCGCCGGGGCCTGGATCAGGATCCCCTGGAGGCGGGTCGCCGGGGCCCGATCCGACGCCGGGCTCGGCCGTGTCATAGGTGTTGGCAGCCGTCACCGTGGCGGTCGTCTCGCCGGCGGCCTTCACCTGCTTGGTGAGAAGCCGGCCCATCTGGTCGTAGCTGAGCGTGGTCACCGCGCCGCGGGCATCGGTCTGGCTGACCAGACGGTTGGCATTGTCATAGGCATAGGACCAGGTGCCGAGATCCGGGTCGCTCGCCGAAAGCCGGTTGCCCAGAAGGTCATAGGTATAGGTCCAGGTGGCGCCGCCATCATCGCGCACGCCCTTGAGCCGCCCGACAACGTCGTAGGTCTGCGCCTCTGCGACCCATGCCCCGGCAAGCTGGGTCGCCTTCAAGATCACATTGTTGTCCTTGTCCATGACAGTGCGGCGGAGCTTACTCTCCTCGTCGGTCATGCGAACTTCCATCACCGGCAGGTTGCTTGTCCCCGTGATGGCGGTGGGCTGGACCAGATAGGTATAGGTCCGCTGCGAGGCGTCCGGGTTGACGGTCTTGACCACCCGGTCCTGCCAGTCATAGCTGTTGACCGTCCATTGCGCCGTTTCGTCGGCAAACCGGGCAAAGGCCGTCTGCCAGACATTGCCGCGGGCATCATAGCTCGTATCGGTAATCCGGGTCTGGCCGCTGGCTGTCTCGCCCGGCGTCTGCACCCGCCATGGCCGGCCGAGGCCGTCATAGAACGTCCGGGTGAACACATCCCCCGTGCCCGTCGCCAGCGGCTCATAACTGACCACCGCCTGGGATGCCGGATTGCCTTCATTCTCATAACGGGTGTTGACGTATTTGCCGGTGCCCCAATGCGTATAGCCATAGGGCCGGCAGAACGGATCGTAGGTGAACGTCTCGGTCACTCCGTTCCAGTCGACCTTGCGCGCCGGCTTGCCGCAGACATAGTCGTTGGTGAAGGTCGAGACGAACCGGGCATCCGCCGGCTGCCCGCCGGTGGCAAAATACTTCGGCGCCCGCTCCGCCACCACATGAAGGTGATAGTCCGGGTCGTAGTCCCACTCCGTACGGCTGCCCTCCCCGTCCACATGCGACAGCTTGTTGCCGTAAGTGTCGTAGGTGAACAGCTCATTATAGGAGGTCTGCGTGGGTTCGAATGACTTGAACGATCCGAGCATCGTCAGATTGCCTTTGGTCGGCGGTGCGGTGATATCCGTGCTGCCGTCGTAGTACAGGGTCTGATGCTGCTCAAAGACATCCGTGGAGGTGCTGAACCCGCCCGAGCGGATATTGCGTGCCATCGGCAGCGAGACGATATAGGCGGCCGTGTTCGGTGTATAGGACGCCAATGTCCAGGTCTCGTCGCCGGCGAGGTCCTTGCGGCCGAAGTCGCGTATCTCGCTGAGATTGCCATAGGCGTCGAAGATCCTCTCCTTGCGCAGGGTAAGCGAGGTCCCCGCCTCGGTCAGCGTCGTCTCGCTGGCCGTGTTCAGCGCCTTGTACGGCTTGGTCGCAGCATTGACGGTATAAGTCTCGGCCACCGTCTTCGAGGCGG
>NZ_JALBGW010000293.1:0-2617 GCF_023006485.1 Neorhizobium sp. BETTINA12A | reverse complement strand
ATCGCCGCCGGCAAGGCGGTGCGCACGCCGATCGATCTCTGCGTCGCGCCGGACCGCCAGCTCTCGTTCGCGGCGAGCAAGCTCGTCGATTTCATCGAGCGCTTCATGCGCGGCGCCGATACGCGCAAATCGGCACCCAAAAGGGCAAGCGCCTAATTGCTTCCTGTGTAGCGTTTTCGGCTACACAGAGAACACAAAATTCTGCATTGTGTGTGCACCTGCGAAGTGACACACTTTTGGCAATCGACGATCCCGCAGGTGCCGATCAGGCGGGTCTCGTTCCAAAAAGGGGATGACGGATGGGCAGGATGACGTTTCTGGGCTCTGCGACCATATTGAAGAGCGCAGCTTTTGGCCTTGCGATGAGCGCGGGCCTGCTTTCGGGCCAGACAGGCGCCAAGGCGGCGGCAAAGACCGCAATCACAGTCGGGATGGCGATCGAGCCGGCTGGGCTCGACCCGACGGTCGCCGCACCTGTCGCGATCGGCCAGGTGACCTGGCAGAACATCTTTGAAGGGCTGACGACCATCGACAAGGATGGCAAGATCAAGCCGCAGCTTGCCGAAAGCTGGCAGATCTCGCCGGATGGCTTGACTTATACGTTCAAACTCCGCCAGGGCGTCAAGTTCCATAACGGCGTTGCATTCGACAGTTCGGTTGCCAAGTTCTCCATCGATCGCGCTCGCGGCGCAGACTCGGTCAATCCCCAGAAGCGCTATTTCGCCTCGATCGACACGGTCGAAACACCGGATGCGGCGACGCTGGTGCTGAAGCTCAAGCAGCCGGCTGGCAGCCTGCTTTACTGGCTCGGCTGGCCGTCCTCGACCATCGTCGAACCGAAATCGGCCGCCGACAACAAGACGACCCCGATCGGCACCGGCCCGTTCAAGTTCGTCAGCTGGTCGAAAGGCTCCAAGGTCGATCTCGCCAGGAATGCCGACTACTGGAACAAGGCCGTCTCCCTGAAGCTCGATACAGCGGCCTTCCGTTTCATCAGCGATCCGCAGGCCCAGGCCGCGGCGCTGAAGGCCGGCGACGTCGATGCCTTTCCGGAATTCGGGGCGCCCGAACTGATCAAGTCCTTCGAGGGCGACAAGCGGCTGACGACTGTTATCGGCAATACCGAGCTCAAGGTCGTCGCCGGCATGAACAACACCCGCAAGCCGTTCAGCGACAAAAAGGTACGTCAGGCTCTGATGATGGCGGTCGACCGCGCTACCGTGGTCGAAGGTGCCTGGTCCGGTTTCGGCACGCCGATCGGTAGCCACTACACGCCGAACGACCGCGGCTACAAGGACCTGACCAGCGTCTATCCCTATGATGCGGCCAAGGCGAAGGCGCTGCTTGCCGAGGCAGGCTTCCCGAACGGCTTCACCTTCACCATCAAGGCGCCGCAGATGGCCTATGCGCAGCGCACCTCACAGGTGCTGCAGGCGATGTTTGCAGAAATCGGCGTGACGATGAACATCGAAACCACCGAATTCCCGGCGAAATGGGTGGCCGACGTGTTGAAGGCCGCCGATTACGACATGACCATCGTCGCCCATGCGGAGCCGATGGACATCGACATCTATTCCCGCGATCCCTACTACTTCAACTACAAGAACCCGGCCTTCAACGACGTGCTGAAAAAGGTCGAGATGACCTCCGACGCCGCCGGACAGGAAAAGCTCTATGGCGAGGCACAAAGCATCCTCGCCAACGACGTGCCGGCGCTCTTCCTGTTCGTCATGCCGAAGCTCGGTGTATGGGACGGCAAGGTGAAGGGCCTGTGGGAAAACGAACCGATCCCTTCGAACGTCCTGACGGATGTTCATTGGGTAGAGTGAAGTTTCACGCGATGAATTGGAGTGTCGCGCGTGGGGCAGACCGATCTCCCCCCTTGAGGGGGAGATGCCCGGCAGGGCAGAGGGGGGTATCCCTGCGCACTCTTCTACCACCGCATTTGCCGCACCGTCGCCACCCCCCTCTGTCACCTTCGGTGACATCTCCCCCTCAAGGGGGGAGATCAACGGGAGCTCGCGGCACCGGCATGGGGACCCGCCGATGATCTCCATCCTCATCCGCCGAACCTTGAGCCTTGCCGTGACGCTGCTCATCGTCTCGCTGCTGATCTTCACCGTCATGGACCTGCTGCCCGGCGATCCGGCGGCGATCATGCTGGGTACCTCGGCGAGCCCGGAAACGCTTGCCGCACTCCAGAAGCAGCTGGGTCTCGACCAGGCGCTCCCCGTGCGTTACCTCGCCTGGCTCGCCGGGGTCTTCCGGGGCGATCTCGGGCAGTCCTATACCTATGGCGTACCGGTTGCGGGGCTGATCGGCGAACGGCTTGCCGTCACCCTGCCGTTGGCGCTGATCGCCATCGTGCTCTCGGTCTCGATTGCCATTCCTCTCGGCGTTCAGGCGGCGCGCAAGCACAACGGGCTCTTCGATTTCGTCGCCGGCCTGTTCTCCTATATCAGCATCGCGGTGCCGGCCTTCTGGGTCGGGCTGCTGCTGATCATCCTGTTCTCCACCATGCTCGGCTGGATGCCGGCGGGCGGGTTTCCCGGCTGGGACGCAGGGCTGCTTGCCGGCCTCAAGGCGCTCCTCCTGCCGGCCGTGGCGCTCTCCCTGC
>NZ_JALBGW010000292.1:0-2701 GCF_023006485.1 Neorhizobium sp. BETTINA12A | reverse complement strand
GGTCGTCGCCGGCCTGAAGGTGGTCGCCGAGCGTCACGGACGGCCGATGGCGCAGGTCGCATATGCCTGGGTCGCCAGCCGCCCCGCCATCACCGCACCGATCGTCGGAATTTCGAAGCCGGGGCAGTTCGCGGATGCGGTCGAAGCGCTGGAGATCAGGTTGAGCGAGCAGGATGTTGCAGAGCTCGAACAGCATTACCTTCCCAAGTCGATCGCCGGGCATGCCTAGCCGAGCCTCCGGTTGGAGTGCGTTTTAGTAAAAAGAACATCCCGTCAAGGTTTCCGCGGCTCGCGCCCTTACGAGCATGCACTCCAGTAAGCAAGCCGCCGTTAACGGCAGGATGCCCGTCGCTTCAACCACGACGGCGGCTGTCCGTAGAACCTTCCTCAAGCGCCCTGCCGCAAAGAGAGACAACCGGGTCGATGAGAGGGACATTTGATCGGTTCATAAAACCGGACCCCTCTCGATGATGTTCCAATCTTTGCGGGGATTTCTTTCGCCACAAAGGCAGGATTACGGCTTCATCTCACCCAGCTTTGTCAAAAGCGCCGCCCCCGTCTTGATGCCGGCAATGAACAAATCCAGCTTCAGGTTCTCATTCGGCGCATGGTTCGCCTCATCCGCATTGGCGTAAGGCACGACGAACGCCGGTTTCTTCAGGATCTTGGTGAACACGTAGTCCGGAAGCGAGCCGCCGACGGTCGGGTAGAGCAGCGGCTCGACGCCGCGGGCGGTGAAGATGGCATCCTGGATGACCGGCGCGAACGGGCTGTCCATCGGCGTCTTCGACGGCAGCATGGCGTTGAGCGGCACGAATTCCACGTCCGGCGCATGGGCCGCCACATGCGCCCGTACCTTCTCGAACACGTAGTCCGGCGTCAGGCTTTCGACCAGGCGGATGTCGCATTTGGCAAACGCCTCACAGGGCAGAACCGTCTTCTGGCCCGGCCCGCCGTAACCGCCATGCAGGCCGTTGATGGTCAGCGTCGGGTGGAACATCAGCCGGTCGAAATAACCGCGGTCGAGCGGAGCGTCGAGTTCCTTGATGCCGAGATCGGCCTTGATCGCATTGAGGTCAAGCGGCAGCTTCGAGACCGCCTCGCGCTCCATATTGGTCGGCGGCACGACGACATCATGCAGGCCGTCGATGGTGATCTCGCCCTTGTCGTTCTTCATCGTCGCCAGCAGATGCACGAGCTTCCAGATCGCATTCGGCATCACCCCGCCGAAATTGCCGGAATGGGCATCGCGATTGGCGGTCTTCGCGCGCAGCTCGAAGGATGCGACACCGCGTACGCCAAAGGTGATGATCGGCGTATCGGATTCATGCAACGGCCCGTCGGAGGTGACCACCAGATCGGCATTGAGCTTCTCGGCATGTTCGGCCACGAACTCGGCGATATGCGGGCTGCCGATTTCCTCTTCGCCTTCCAGCAGGAAGATGACGTTGCAGGGCAGTTCGCCGGTCACCTTCAGATGCGATTCCAGCGCCATCAACTGGGCGAAATGCTGACCCTTGTTGTCGCCGATGCCGCGGGCATAGATGCGCCCGTTGCGGATTGTCGGCTCGAAGGGCGGGCTGTCCCAGAGTTCGTAGGGCTCCGGCGGCTGCACGTCGTAATGGCCGTAGAGAAGCACGGTCGGTTTGCCCGGCTGCTTTTCCATGCGGCCGAGCACCATCGGATGGTTCTTGGTCGGGATGGTGACCGCCTCCATGCCCATTCCGTTCAGCATGTCGACGAGGATGGCCGCGACTTCCGCGATGCCCTTGTTCTGGGCGCTGATCGAGGGATGGCGGACATAATCCATCACCCGCTCGATGAAGCTTTCGCGGTTTTCTTCGATATGCGCGAAGACGCGCTCCAGATCGCTCTCTTGCTCAGTCATCTCATGCATCCTGTTTGGCTGTCAGAAGGAGGGCGCCGGAACCGTGCACCGTGCCGCTCCAGCCGGGTGCGACCAATGTCGTCGTGTCGAGCTGGGTGAGGATCATCGGCCCCTTGAACGTGGCGCCTGCACCGAGCGTCGAACGGTCAACGACCGGAACGCTCGTCACGCCGCTTTCGAAATGCACCGGCACATGGTCGAACGGGGTAACGTCGGAACCCTTATCGAGGATCGCCGGCGGCGGTTCGACCGTCATGCCGGCTGCCTCGACCCGCAGTGTCACAAGCTCTATCGCGGCTTCCAGCGCAAAACCATAGAGCGCCTTGTGCTCGGCGGCAAACGCAGCCTCGACAGACTCGCGGGTTTCGCCCCAGGTGACGGCAAGTTCGCCGCCCTGGCCGTGGTAGCGCAACAGCGCGACGGTCGCGATGCGGCGGTCCTTTTCAGCAACGCCTTCCGTGTCGAACCAGGCGGCAGCTTGGGTCTTGAGCTCGGCGATGATGCCGTTGGCCGCCACCACATCCACCGCACCGGCTTTCGGCAACGTGCGGCTGAACTCGGCCTTGAGGTCGGCGGCCAACAGGCCGTCGGCGCAGAGGATGCCGGGAGCCGGCGCGATCATGACGCGGGAAATGCCGAGCAGTTCGGCGAGCGCGCAGCCATGCAAGGGGCCGGCACCACCGAAGGGCACCAGCGTGAAGTCGCGCGGATCATGCCCGCGTTCGACCGAAACCACGCGCACCGCGCCGACCATGTGGTTGTCGACGATCGCCAGAATGCCCCGCGCCGCCGTCGCCGTCGAAAGACCGAGCG
>NZ_JALBGW010000291.1:0-2745 GCF_023006485.1 Neorhizobium sp. BETTINA12A | reverse complement strand
CGACCGGTCGGCTTCGCACCGGCGGGGACGGCGGCAGCGCGGCGCTGCAGTCGAGCCCGCCGAAGGAAAAGCTGATCGCCTTCTTCTCAGGCCCGGTGAAACTCGATGCGCAGGGCAAGGCAAATGTCTCCTTCGACATTCCGCAGTTCAACGGCACGGCGCGCGTCATGGCGGTTGCCTGGTCGAAGACCGGCGTCGGGCACGGCGTCAAGGATGTGGTGATCCGTGATCCGGTTGTGGTCACAGCCAGCCTGCCGCGCTTCCTGGCGCCTGGCGACCAGACCAATCTCAGGCTCGACATCGCCAATACCGATGCGCCGGCCGGCGATTACCAGCTCGCGATCACCACCAACAAACCTGTCTCCGTCGATCAGAAGGGGACCGGAAAGATAACGCTTGCCGCCGGCGGCAAGTCGGATGTCACGCTGGCGCTTCGCGGCGTCGAGCCGGGCGACGGGTCGATCTCGATCCGCCTTTCGAATGCGTCGGGCATGTCGCTCGACCAGGTGCTCGATATTCCGGTGCGGCCGGCAGCCATGCCGATCACCCAGCAGCGGCTCGTCGAGCTGAAGCCCGGCGCCAGCGTCACGGTCGATGCCAACCTGCTTGCCGACAGCATCCTGCCCGGTGCCTCGATCAGCGTGAATGTCAGCCGTTCCACCGCCTTCGACATCCCGGCACTGCTGATGAGCCTCAGCCGGTATCCCTATGGCTGCGCCGAACAGACGACCAGCCGCGCCTTGCCGCTTCTCTATCTCAGCCAGATGGCGGTGCAGAACGGCCTTGCCGACGATACGGAAGTCAAGAAGCGGGTGCAGGATGCGATCTACCGCGTGCTGTCCTACCAGTCCTCGGCCGGCAGTTTCGGCCTCTGGGGGCCGGGCGGCGGCGATCTGTGGCTCGATTCCTACGTAAGCGACTTCCTCAGCCGCGCCCGCGAACAGGGTTACGATGTGCCTGAACAGGCGCTCGTCCAGGCTCTCGACAGCCTGCAGAACTCGCTCGGCTTCACCAACAACATCAAGGATCAGGGCAACGAGATCGCCTATGCGCTCTATGTGCTCGCCCGCAACCGCAAGGCCGCGATCAGCGACCTGCGTTATTACGCCGACACGATGCTGAACGACTTCCCGACGCCGCTCGCCAAAGCCCATATTGCCGCGGCGCTGGCACTTTATGGCGATGCGCAGCGGTCAAAGAATATCTTCGCGGCCTCGCTGCAGATGTCGCAGGACGCGCAGATCCACCGGGTCAGCCTGTCGCGTTCGGACTATGGCTCGTCCTTGCGAGACGGTGCCGCGGTTCTGGCGCTCGCCGCCGAAAGCCGGCCGGTGCCGCCGATCGTCCCGGCACTCGCCACCATAGTTGCCAAGGAATGGGGGCAGAAGAAATACACCAGCACCCAGGAACAGACCTGGATGCTGCTCGCCGCCCGTGCGCTGCAGAACGGTGACGACGGTCTGCGCCTGCAGGTCAACGGCGCCGACCATCGCGGCACGCTGATGTCGCAGATGACCGGCGATGCGCTGATCGGCCATCCGCTGACCGTCAAGAACAACAGTGCCGATCCGCTGTCTGCCTCGATCACCACGGTCGCGGCGCCGGCACAGCCGCTGCCGGCCGGTGGTGACGGGTTCAAGATCACCCGCACCTACTATTCGATGGACGGCGAGGAGGCCAATGTCAGCGAAGCGCAGCAGAACCAGCGTTATGTCGCGGTGATCATGATCACCGAGAGCAACAACTGGCCGTCGCGCATCGTCGTCACCGACCTTCTGCCGGCCGGGTTCGAGATCGACAATCCGAGCATCGTCAACAGTGCGAGCCTTGCCAATTTCGATTGGATCGAGGAGGTGCAGGCAGCCCATACCGAGTTCCGCAACGACCGGTTCGTTGCGGCCTTCGACCGGAGCGCCGGCGACAACCGCGAGATCACGCTTGCCTATGTGGTCCGCGCCGTAACCCCCGGCGTCTACGATCATCCGGCTGCCCAGGTCGAGGACATGTATCGTCCGCAGTTCTCGGCCCGTACCGCAATGGGCAAGATGGAGGTGCTTGCCGCCCAGTAAGCGGCAGCTCGTTCCGATGAAGCTCAGGTGGAAACTTTCGATCGGTCTGGCTATCGGCCTCGTCGTTGCGGCGGGGCTGATCGTCGGCCTCGAAGCTGTCGACAGGGCCTATCCGCCGCCGCTCGAAAAGGCGCGGGTGGTTTCCGCCGAAGTGCTGGATGCGGATGGCGAGCTGCTGCGCGCCTTCGCGACGCCGGAAGGCCGCTGGCGGCTTCGCACGACGATCGAAAACGTCGACCCGCGCTTCCTGAAAATGCTGGTCGCCTATGAGGACCAGCGTTTCTACGAGCATGCCGGCGTCGATCCGTGGGCGCTCGGCCGAGCGATGCTGCAGCTCGTCACCAACGGTCATGTCGTCTCGGGAGCTTCGACGCTGTCGATGCAGGTGGCGCGGCTGATCGAGCCCCGCGAGAGCCGCTCCCTGACGGCAAAGCTCCGCCAGGTCGTGCGCGCGGTCCAGATCGAGCGGCGGCTGTCCAAGAAGGAAATCCTCGAACTCTACCTGACCCACGCGCCCTATGGCGGCAATCTCGAGGGTGTGCGGGCCGCAAGCCTTGCCTATTTCGGCAAGGAGCCGCGGCGGCTGACGGTGGCGGAAGCGGCGCTTCTTGTCGCCCTGCCGCAATCACCGGAGGGCCGGCGGCCGGACCGGCATTTCAAGATTGCTCAGGCGGCT
>NZ_JALBGW010000290.1:0-2831 GCF_023006485.1 Neorhizobium sp. BETTINA12A | reverse complement strand
CGGATGGCGCGCGCGAGGAGCTCGAGCCGCCGGACCTCCTGCCGGTCCAGGGCGGTGGGCAGGGCGATGTCCAGCGGCTCGGTATCGGTCAGCTCCAGCTCAAAGAACCAGATCGTGTCCCGCTCCGCTAGGTCTTCGGTCAGCACAAGGACGTCGTTGTCGCCGGCCTTCAGCGCCAGGACGATCTCGGTCTCGCTCTCGACGTTGCGCCGAAAAGGCTCGAACCGCACCTGTTCCTCGCCATTCACCCAGATCCGCACGCCGCCGCAGGTTCGCAGCCGCATCGGGACGTGGCGGATAGCCTCGGCGCGGAAACTACCGCGCAGCCAGCGGCCGACATGGGTGGGCACGTGCCAGAAGCCGGTGAACTCGACGCGGCGGTTCGGTCCCGGCAGGTTCAGGGAAGCCGGCTTCCAGTCGTGCTCGGCACGGATTTCCCGTCCGATCATCTGCGCCTGGAAGGCCTTCCTGCAAGGCAGGTCGCCGACATCGACGAAGCCGTTGATGAAGCGATAATTGACGCGATCTTCCGCGGGCGCCGGCTCACCTGGAAAATACACCTGGCGCAAATCCGAGACGACCCACGCGGTGAAGGTTTCGCCGGGGGCGACATGATAGCTGGCACCGCCGGAACGGCCTGCGGCTGCAGGTGAGTGCTCCATGACTGCCTCCCTCAGATCATGAAAATCTTTTCATAAATTTAAACTCGCACGTCAGCTTTGTGAGCAGTTTCGAATTTAGGGCGACAAGACAGCTTGACGTTTGGATTGTCAAGCTTCAAAAAGGAGAAATTCGAAGGAAAACCCAAAAGGAAACCTTCCGAATTATGAAAACATTTTCATTGGGAGGATGAAAAATGCAGAGACTTCTATCCGGGATAAGTGCGTTCGTATTCTCGGCCTTCGCTCTTTCGGGCGCGGCCATGGCGGACGCCAAGACCATTACTTTCCTGTTCACCGACGACGACCAGGGTTATGTCGAGCGCATGGCCGCCTTGAGCAAGGAATTCGAGGCGTCACATCCCGACGTCAAGATTAATTTCGTATCGTCCGGCTATGACGCGGTGGTGAAGCAGCTGCCGGTCCAGCTGGCGGCGGGCAAAGGACCGGATCTCGCCAAGATCACCGATTGGCAACTCGCGCCCTATTATCTCGACATGCGCTCCTACATGAAGGACCCGGACGCCTTCGCCAAACTCCACGGGGACAGCCTCAACCAACTCCGCCTGCCCAATATCAACGATCCGAAGTCGATCAACGGCTACGTCGCGTCCCAGACGCTGAACCTGCCGTTCGTCAACAAGACTTTGTTCGAGCAGGCCGGCGAACCACTGCCCGGCCCGAAGGCGACGCTCAAGGAGATCGTGGAAGCCTCCGCCCGCGTCGCAAAGGCGACGGGTGCCCAGATCCCCTTCACTATGGACCGGTCGGGCCACCGTTTTTCCGGTGGTGCCTATTCCTACGGTTCGGTCTATGTGAAGGACGGCAAGTTCAACTTCCCGGATGCAGGCGCGCGCAAATATATCGCCGACCTCTATTCCTGGACCCAGAACGGCAGTTTCCCGAAGGAAATGTGGGGCGCGGCCGGCGGCTCGCAGTACAAGAACATGGGCGACGAGTTCGTCAACGGCAATGTCGTCACCTATCTCGCCGGCAACTGGATGG
Organism: Neorhizobium sp. BETTINA12A; assembly: GCF_023006485.1. Taxonomy (NCBI): domain Bacteria; kingdom Pseudomonadati; phylum Pseudomonadota; class Alphaproteobacteria; order Hyphomicrobiales; family Rhizobiaceae; genus Neorhizobium; species Neorhizobium sp. BETTINA12A. Next base: position 1,167 of record NZ_JALBGW010000290.1, on the reverse strand, counting down.
TGAACCCCTTCCAGAAGAAGATCGGCAACGCCTTCCAGTGGACGGCCATCAATGCACCCTGCGGCGATGCGGGTTGCTATGCGATGCCGGGCGCGACCGCGATCGTCGGCTTCAAACGCACCGAACATCCCGAAGCGGTAGCGCAGTTCATCGAATTTCTCGGCTCCGAGAAGGTGCAGCGCGAAATCGCCGAGAGCTATGTCATCCTGACGGGAGCGGACATCAAGAACCCGCAATACAAGATCTCCAGCGACGACGCCAAGGCATCCATGGCGGTGTTTCTGGACAATAAGAAGAACGTTCCGCAGGCCGCGCGCGATTTCGAACGCATGAAGGGCGGGACGGCGATCTACCAGCAGATCGTCCAGCGCATGAGCCAGCTCATCGTTGGCGAATTGAGCCTCGAGGAAACCTACAAGAACCTCGAGGCCGACGCCGGCAAGATCAACGAGGCGCTGGCGGCAAAGTGACGATCAGGCATGCCGGGTGGCGACGCAGCCCGGCATGCCTTACCGAAGACCTGAGGTAAGAACTGCTGCGATCGGGTGACAGGTGCTCGGCTGCCTGTCTCTCAGACCGGCAGCTAAAGGCCCGCCCCGGTATCAATTTCCAAGGGCCACGCGCCAGCCGCCCTCAGGCCGGCTCACCCGGCTGCGGCACCGACAGTGGTCATGCCGACCACCAGCAAAGCCATGATGATCAGCAGCCAACGCGCCTGATACACGCTCTCTTCCATCTCAACCTCCTTTTGAAACGGCCGCGATTGCGACCCAAGTTCCGCGTTCGCGGCCTTTTCCCCGTCGCACCGGACCTTGGTCGATCTCGCCCATGGTCAAAGGTCCAAGCCTGGATGGGACTGAAGCCCCAAGGCGGGAACATGCGCCGCCGGAAGCCAGTTTTCTCCACAGCTTCGGGAACGCGGTCGCGGTCGGAAGCATGTGGAAACTCAAGGAGATAAAAACATGAACATGATCACACGCGCGGCCTTTGCCGCGGCCCTTCTTGCGGGCACAACCCTGTCCGCATTCGCGCAAACCAGCAGCACCGTCGGAACCGGCGGAACGAGCGCCGGCGGCGGAACGTCCAGCAGCACGGTTGGCACCGGCGGCAGTTCTGCCGGAGGAACGAATTGCGCGCCCGGCACCACCAATTGCAACTCTGGTTCCG
>NZ_JALBGW010000028.1:0-50952 GCF_023006485.1 Neorhizobium sp. BETTINA12A | reverse complement strand
CGAGCCGCGCACGAAGCCGCCGCCGGTCGCCCGGTCGAGCTCGGAAATGCCCGTGAAGATGCGCGGCGCTTCCTCGGTCTCGCCCGACAGGGTGGTGAGCGCCACCGCGCGGCCCTTCTTCGGCACCTTGCCTGGACCGGAGCCGATGCCGCCCATCATGTCGTCTTCGATAATGGTGTTCCACTCGCCGCAGCCGTCGCATTTGCCGGCCCAGCGGTTATGCACCGAGCCGCAGTTCTGGCACACGAATTGGGTTTTGGATTTTGCCATGGGATCAGTTGCCGCCTTCGATATTCACAAAATTCCACCGTGAACAAAAGCGGAACTTTTCTTGTCTAATCCGAAAATGCAGATGATGGCAAGGAGGAAGGGAGTTATTCGGCCTCGATGTACCGCCGCTCATAGCGCAGGCCGAGGCTGGTGAGCAGCTCGTAGCCGATCGTGCCGGCGGCGCGGGCGACGTCGTCGAGAGCGACGTTCGGGCCGAACAGTTCGACATAGTCGCCGGCCTGGATGTCCGATACCGGGATGTCGGTGACGTCGAAGATCGTCAGGTCCATGGTGATGCGGCCGATGACCGGAACCTTGCGTCCGGCGACGAAGCCGAAGCCGCCCTGACCGATGGTCTGGCGCAGCGGCACGCCAGAACCGGAGAGCGCGCGTTTGTAGCCGTCCGCATAACCGGCGGAGACGATCGCCAGCCGGCTGTCGCGGGAGAGCTGATAAGTGCCGCCGTAGCTCACCGTCTCGCCCTTTTTGCCGTCGCGGATCTGGATGATGCGGGCTTCCGCCTTGGCCACCGGCTTCATCGGGTTCGGCACTCCGACCACCGCTTCGCCGCCATAAAGCGCGATGCCGGGGCGGGTGAGATCGAAATGATAGTCGGGGCCGAGGAAGATGCCGGCAGATGCCGAAAGACTCGTCTCGATGCCTTCGAAAGCCTCCGCGACCTTCTGGAAGGCCGAAAGCTGTTTCTGGTTGAGCGGCGAGGAGGGGGTATCGCCGCTATGGAGATGCGAGAGTACCAGGACCGGCGAGAAGCTGGCCGGACGCGACACGTCGTCGGCGAAGGCGATGGCGTCCTCAAGCGGCAGGCCGAGCCGGTTGAAGCCGGTGTCCACCTGCAGCGCGCAGGGGTGGTCGCCGTATTCTGCCGTCACCGACATCCAGAAGGCCAGCTGTTCCTCGGAGGCCAGAACGGGCACCAGATCGTGTTCGAAGAACATCCGCTCCTGACCGGGCCAGATGCCGGAGAGTACGTAGATCCGGGCGTCGGGCGCATAGGTGCGCAGCGTCATGCCTTCCTGCACCACCGCCACGAAGAAATCCCGGGCGCCGGCCTCGTAAAGCGTGATGCCGCAATCCTCCAGCCCGAGCCCGTAGGCATCGGCCTTGACGACGGCCGCCGTCCGCGCCGTTCCCGACCGCCGCGCCATCTCCCGCCAGTTGTCGCCAAGCGCACCCAGATCGACGGTCAGCCGGACCGGCGCGATATCGAAATCGTCGGGATAGGAAAGCTCGCTGTCGAAATCGGTCATGTCGGCTCGTGAGGCATGAGAACGGTTGCAGCGATCCTACCGGTTTCGAAGGCAGGAAAAAGACCATGCCTGCAAAATCCTTCGCGCTGCACAATCTTTTGGGTCGTGGATGCCGCAGACCTGTCACAAGCGCTGGAATATGCCCGCCCCCCTCTGGCCTGCCGGCCATCTCCCCCTCAGGTGGGGAGATTACCCGCGGCACGACCTTCGCTTCCCAATAACCCTCAGGCGGGACAGCGCTCGGATCGGAGAAGCCTGACGTGAGACTGTGGGCAGGCGCCCAGCGGATCTCCCCACCTGAGGGGGAGATGGCCGGCAGGCCAGAGGGGGGCGGGCTGGCTCAAATATTGACGATGAAAACCCCAATCCCGCTGAGACGATCCGAAACTTGCCATCGGCCGAAAAATGATATCGGCGACCGCCCTGATCAATGTTCTTCGTATTGCGTGAAGCTCGGGTCGGCCAAATCGGCGAAGCGGGTATATTCCGACTGGAAGGCGAGCTTGACGGTGCCGGTCGGTCCGTGGCGCTGCTTGGCGATGATCACGTCGGCGGTGCCCTTGACCTTGTCCATCAGCACTTCCCATTCGGGATATTTCGGGTCGGCGATGTCGCGTGGTTCCATGTTCTTGACGTAATATTCCTCGCGGAACACGAACAACACCACGTCGGCGTCCTGTTCAATCGAGCCCGATTCGCGAAGGTCGGAGAGCTGCGGGCGCTTGTCGTCGCGGCTTTCCACCTGGCGCGAGAGCTGCGACAGCGCGATGATCGGCACGTTGAGTTCCTTGCCGAGCGCTTTCAGGCCGGTGGTGATCTGGGTGATTTCCTGAACGCGGTTCTCGCCGGATTTACCCGAGCCGGTCATCAGCTGGATATAGTCGACCACCAGGCAATCGAGGCCGCGCTGGCGCTTCAGGCGGCGGGCGCGGGCGGAAAGCTGGGCGATCGAGATACCGCCGGTCTGGTCGATGAACAGCGGCACCTTCTGCATCATTTGGCTGCAGGCGACGAGCTTTTCGAAATCCGCCTCGGTGATGTCGCCGCGGCGGATCTTTGACGAGGAGACTTCCGTCTGCTCGGAGATGATACGGGTGGCGAGCTGTTCGGCCGACATTTCGAGCGAATAGAAGCCGACGACGCCGCCGTTCTTGGCCTTGTACGAACCGTCCGGCTGGACTTCCGGCTCGTAGGAGGCGGCAATGTTATAGGCGATGTTGGTGGCAAGCGAGGTCTTGCCCATGCCGGGGCGTCCCGCAAGCACGATCAAGTCGGAGCGCTGAAGCCCGCCCATCTTGCTGTCGAGAGACATGATGCCGGTCGAGACACCGGAAAGATGGCCGTCTCGCTCGAAGGCCTGGCCGGCCATGTCGATCGCAAGCGCCACCGCATCGTTGAACGACTGGAAACCGCCGTCGTAACGGCCGTTTTCGGCGAGCTCGAACAGCCGGCGTTCGGTATCCTCGATCTGCGTCTGCGGCGGCATGTCGAGCGGCGCGTCGAAGGCGATGTTGACCATGTCCTCGCCGATGGTGATCAGCGCGCGGCGGAGCGCCAGGTCGTAGATCGCCCTTCCGTAGTCCTCCGCATTGATGATCGACACGGCTTCGGAGGCGAGGCGGGCGAGATATTGCGCCACCGTCAGGTCACCGACCTTGTCGTCGGCGGGCAGGAAGGTCTTGATCGTCACCGGGTTGGCGGTCTTGCCCATCCGGATGATGTCGCCGGCGACCTCGAAGATCTTGCGGTGCAGGGGCTCGTAAAGATGGACGGGCTTCAGGAAATCGGAGACGCGGTAATAGGCGTCATTATTGACCAGGATCGCGCCGAGAAGCGCCTGTTCGGCCTCGATATTGTTCGGGGCTTCGCGGTAATGCGGCTCTGCCGGCTGGATGTTGGCGAGCTTGCGTACTGCGTCGTTCATGGTCTTCTGTCCGTTCTGTCCTGCTGCCAAGCCGTCGGTTCTAACGGGTTGCGAGGCGTCCTGAAATGATTCAGTTCGCTACACACAGTGATTCACAGGCCACCCATAAAATTGCGGAGGACGGCACGAATCCGGTTGACTGTGGCAATCGGCGAATCGCTGGTGCGACGCCTCATTCTACACGTTGAAAAGAGACAAAAAAACGCCCGGACCTTTCGGGCCGGGCGCTCTTTGAAATGCTTTGGAAAAGACGATTATTCGTCTTCGCCGGCGCCGTCGGCTTCCGGATCGAAGAAGTCTTCCGGACGCAGCGCATCTTCGTCGACGCCGTAGATGGCGTCGGCCGAGGTGAGGCTTTCGCCCTGGGACTGGCGTTCAGCTTCTTCCGTCGAGCGGGCGACGTTCAGCTGGACCGAAACTTCGACTTCCGCATGCAGGTGCAGGGAGACCTTGTGCAGGCCGATTTCCTTGATCGGCGTGTTGAGGTCGACCTGGTTGCGGCCGATGGTGAAGCCTTCGGCAGCGAGCGCTTCGACGATGTCGCGGGCAGCGACGGAGCCGTAGAGCTGGCCGGTTTCGCCAGCGGCGCGCACGACGACGAAGGACTTGCCGTCGAGAACTTCGGCGACCTTCAGGGCTTCGCCCTTGCGCTCGAGGTTGCGGGCTTCGAGCGTGGCGCGCTCGGATTCGAAGCGCTTCTTGTTGGCTTCGTTGGAGCGGAGAGCCTTGCCGAGCGGCAGGAGGTAGTTACGGGCAAAGCCGTCGCGGACCTTGACGGTTTCGCCCATCTGGCCAAGCTTCGGTACGCGTTCAAGCAGAATGACTTGCATGGTTAGGTTTCCTTTCGATCAGTCGGTTCTTGTTTTTCAGTTCTTGTTTTCGGTGGTCTTGTTGTCGGGGCTCGCGCCGGTCTTGAGCGGAGTGAGCGCGATCGTCCGTCTCGTATCGGAAAGCCCCAGGATGAGGATCGCGATCGCCGGCAGGACGAGCATGGAAGAGAGGTAACAGAGGACGAGGACCGGGATGCGCCAATCCTTGCCGAGGCTGCGGAAATGTAGGGAAGCGAAACCGGCCATCAGGAAGCCGGCGCCGAACGTGCCACAGATCGTCGCGCCGATCATCGCCGGGACGCCGCCGAGGAAGCAAAGCACGATGCCGCCGAGGAAGATGAAGATCGCATGCCGGTTCATCCTGAGCGCCGACGGCATGTCCTCGCGTGGACGCAAGGCCCGGCCGGAGCGCGATACGATACGCACGGCGATGTAGAAGGCGGCAAACAGCAGCGTCACCCAAACGCCGCCCTGGACGAGCGGCAACATCAGCACCAGCAGCGACTTGGTCTGCGCCATGCCCGCCGGTTCCGGCGTAAAGGCCGGCTCCTGGGCCTTGAGGGCCGCGGTCATCGCATCGACCATCTGGTCGGTGAGTTCCGGGCCGTAGCCGATCGCGACCCCGAGCGCGATGACGGCGATCGTTACCAGGCCACAGAGATGCAGAAGGATATCCGAGATCGGGTACCAGGCCATCAGGTTGTCCGGGCCGCCGAGTTCGGAGGCGGGACGCGCGAGATTGGCGAGATGCGAAAGCCAGCCCGCCGGGATCAGCGTGAAGACCGCCATGGCGACGGCAAACATCGGCGAGACGAGGATGGCGCCGAGAATGCCGGCGGTCACGATGCCGATGACGGCGGCGCGATTGCCCCAGCCGAGGCCGGCGATGAAGATCGGAAGCGAGGAGGCGGCGTAAAGCAAGGACGCAAACGACAGTTGCGCATTCGCACCCAGCACGAGCAGGGTGGCGGCAATGCCGGCAAGAATGCCGGTGGGCAGCACTGTCTGTATCTTGTTCGTCACGGTCTCGCTGTCCTGCTTTTTGAAGCAGTTAGGGGATCACACCTGAATCACTGTCTCAGGTACTTCATCCCCAACATGGGATTTGGAAGGTTCCGATCCGCGCCCATCGCGGAAGGGATAGACCCGCTGACTCTTAATCAGCGGGTCCGGTATTCGTAATTACGCTACGACGTAGGGCAGCAGGCCGAGGAAGCGGGCGCGCTTGATCGCCTGGGCGAGTTCGCGCTGCTTCTTCTGGGAAACGGCCGTGATGCGCGACGGAACGATCTTGCCACGCTCGGAAATGTAGCGCTGCAGGAGGCGTACGTCCTTGTAGTCGATCTTCGGCGCATTGGCACCCGAGAACGGGCAGGTCTTGCGGCGGCGATGGAACGGACGGCGTGCCTGGGAGGAGGATGATGATACGTCAGCCATGGTCTTTTCTCCTTAGCCTCTATTACGCACGGTCTTCGCGCGGACGGCGCTCGAAGCCGCCTTCACGCGGACCACGGTCCGGACGGTCGCCGAAGACGCCTTCGCGGCGCGGAGGACGGTCGCCGAATTCGCGGCGCGGGCCACGGTCGTCGCCATCGCGGCGCGGACGGTCGTCACGGTCGCGCTTCTGCATCATCGCCGACGGACCTTCTTCATGCTTCTCGACGGCGATCGTCATGTAGCGAAGAACGTCTTCGTTGATGCGCATCTGGCGTTCCATCTCGTGCACGGCCGGAGCCGGTGCGTCGATGTCCATCAGGGCGTAATGAGCCTTGCGGTTCTTGTTGATGCGGTAGGTGAGGGACTTGAGGCCCCAGTTTTCAATGCGCCCGACTTTGCCGCCGTTAGCTTCGATGACGCCCTTGTACTGTTCGACGAGGGCATCAACCTGCTGAGCGGACATATCCTGCCGGGCAAGGAATACGTGTTCATAAAGAGCCATGTAAGCTTTGCCTTTTCTTGCGGTTGTCTACCCGGACCTCGGCGGCTAAGCCTCAACGACTGCTCCTGAACGGGAAAACCCCAGGCAAGAAAAGTGTTGTTATCGAGACGGTCGAGAGCGGAGACACGGGAGGCTTGGACCCTATGGTCCCTGCGGCTTGCCTTGCGGCGAACCTGCCCTCCGTTCAGCCACCAGCCAGAAGACCGGGTGTTGCGAACAGCGCGCTTATACGGATTTTTGGCGAGATGGCAAGGCCGTTCCTCGAACTTCCGCCCGTCATCCGCCTCGTACGCTTGCTGATCGATGTAGCGCCCCTCTCGCCCGGCGGCCTCGTTCGAAAATCACGCGTGCTCAGCCTGGCATGGTGGCAAGCGTCAGCACGAAGAATTCGCGGTAGCAGAAGCCGGGATCGTCAAGCAGCCTCTCGGGATTGGCGGCAACGCCCTGCCAGGTGGCGAGATCCTCGGACGGCAGCGGGTATTGCGGCGCGACCGTCGCGAAATAGGAAAGCAGGTTGCGGACATAGGCCTTGGTGTCCGCACCGCAATCGGCCCAGCGCTCCACCAGGAAGCCGCGCGCGGTGATGTCCGTCAGCCCGGTTGCGCGAAGGCGCGAGGCGATGCCGGTTCCCGAGCCGGTGCCGAGCACGCCTTTGGTGGCGAAGGTCGCCAGCCGGATATTCATGAAGCGCGAAAAGGCACCGCTATCCATCGGCTGGACCTGGAGGATATGCGAGTCGAATTCCTTGATCGCCAGCAGGCCGCCGGGTTTGAGGACGCGCCGCGCTTCGGCGACGGCGGTCTCGAATTCGGCCGGCGTCAGGTATTGCGCGACATTGGCGATCCAGACGCAGTCGAACGCCGCGTCCGGAAAGGGAAGATCGAGGAGGCTGCCGACCTTGGTGACGATACCGGAGGGGAGGCGGCCTTCCCGGGCAAGCGTTTCCACCCTGGCGATGTTTTCGGGTGCCAGGTCAAGGGCGGTGATCGCCCCCTCCGTTCCGACGAACTCGGCAAGCAGCGGAAGGAAGTCGCCCCCGCCGCAGCCGGCGTCGAGCACCGACCATCCGGTTTTTATTCCGACGCTCGAGAGCGCGTGCTCGTATTCCGCCCGCGACGAACGGTAATGAAGATCGAGCCAGGAAGCGTCGCTCGCCTCGTGGCCCGTCGATGTTGTCCTGGCTCGTGACATGGCTTTGCTCCCCCCGAATGCATGCCCTATCTTACAGCGGCATCGGATATTGACGATGGACCTTGGCGATGTCCGCGAACACCTCGTCAGACAGTGTCACGTCGGCCGCCGCCATGTCATGCTTCAGCTGGGCGACGGACGTTGCGCCGACGATGATCGACGTCATGAAGGGGCGCGACAGGCAGAAGGCGAGCGCCATCTGGGCGAGGTCGAGGCCGTGTTTGGCCGCGACCTCGATATAGGCCTTCACTGCCGGCTCCTGATAGGGCGTCAGGCGGCCGCCGAGATCCTTGTTGATCGTGGCGCGCGAGCTTTCCGGCCTTGCGCCGTTCTGATACTTGCCGGTGAGGATGCCGGCGGCGAGCGGCGAATAGGCCATCAGCCCGACGCCCTCGTGGTGCGCGACCTCGGCGAGGTCGAGATCGAAGTGCCGGTAGAGGAGATTGTATTCGTTCTGCAGCGAGGCGATGCGCGGCAGGGCCTTTTTCTCCGACAGCCGCAGATATTTCATCGCGCCCCAGGCGCTTTCGTTGGAAAGGCCGACGGCCCGCAGCTTGCCTTCCTTCACCAGGTCGCCGAGCGTTTCGAGAATCTCGGCGATTTCGGCCGCCGCCTTGTCGCGGTCCTGCTGCGTGACGTCGAAGGTCCAGGAGTTGCGGAAATGGAAAGTGCCGCGGTTCGGCCAGTGGATCTGGTAGAGGTCGAGATAATCGGTCTGCAGCCGGGTCAGGCTGGCATCGACCGCCTCGCGGATCGTGGCGGATTCGATGTCGCGTCCGTCGCGGATATGCGGACGGCCGCTGCCGGCGATCTTCGTGGCGAGGACGAGGTCCTTGCGCTTGCCGCTCTTTTTCAGCCAGGTGCCGATATATTCCTCGGTGCGGCCATAGGTGGCGGCGCTGACCGGCGTGGTCGGATAGAGTTCGGCAGTATCGAAGAAGTTGACGCCGTTCTCGAAAGCGTGGTCCATCTGCTCATGGGCTTCGGCTTCCGAATTCTGGGTGCCCCAGGTCATGGTGCCAAGGCAGATTTCCGACACGGACAAGTCCGTGCGGCCGAGTTTTTTATACTTCATGGAAATGAGATCCCGTTCTCAAAAAGTCGGCGGCACTCTAATCCGGATTTGATGAAGCGCAAGGGGACAACAGGTTGTTAAAGGGCTCGAAAACCGCGCTGCCCTTGACTCTCCGGGCCGGAATGTGAATGGAGAGGCAAAACATAAGGGAAGGAAATCATCCCCATGAGCACGATCGCATTCACGTTCCCCGGCCAGGGCAGCCAGGCTGTCGGCATGGGCAAGGATCTGGCGGAGGCTTTTCCCGAAGCCCGCGCCGTCTTCGATGAAGTCGACGAGGCGCTCGGCCAGAAGCTTTCCGACATCATGTGGAACGGTCCGGAAGAAACGTTGACGCTGACCGCCAATGCGCAGCCGGCGCTGATGGCGGTCTCTGTCGCAGCGATCCGGGTGATGGAAGCGCGCGGCCTGAAGCTCGCCGACAAGGTTGCCTTCGTTGCCGGCCATTCGCTAGGAGAATACTCGGCGCTGTGCGCTGCCGGCACCTTCTCGCTAGCTGATACGGCGCGGTTGCTCCGCATTCGCGGCGACGCCATGCAGTCGGCGGTGCCTGTCGGGCAGGGCGCCATGGCGGCGATCATCGGCCTTGAACACGTCGACGCGATCTGCGCTGCGGCCCGCGATGCCGGCGTCTGCCAGATTGCCAACGACAATGGCGGCGGCCAGCTCGTCATCTCCGGCTCCAAGGCGGCCGTCGAGAAGGCGGCCGGGCTTGCGACCGAAAAGGGCGCCAAGCGCGCCATCATGCTGCCCGTCTCCGCACCTTTCCACAGCGACCTGATGGCGCCGGCCGCCGACGCCATGCGTCACGCGCTCGACAAGGTGGAGAAGCATAATCCGGTCGTGCCGGTAATCGCCAACGTGCGTGCCGTGCCGGTCTACGATGCCGACGAGGTCGCCACGCTGCTGGTCACCCAGGTGACGGGCCAGGTCCGCTGGCGCGAGACGGTGGAATGGTTCGGCGCCAACGGCGTGACCACTCTTTATGAGATCGGCTCGGGAAAAGTGCTGACCGGCCTTGCCCGCCGCATCGACAAGAATATCTCCGGCATTGCCGTCAACACGCCGGCCGATATCGAAGCCGCGCTCACAGCCATCATGGGCTGAAACCAGAGACACGCGAAGGAACACGATCATGTTTGATTTGACCGGCCGCAAGGCATTGGTGACGGGCGCAACCGGCGGGCTCGGCGAGGAGATCGCCCGGATGCTGCATAGCCGAGGCGCCACCGTCGGCCTGCATGGCACCCGCGTCGAAAAGCTCGAAGCTCTGGCCGGCGAACTCGGCGAGCGCGTCAAGATCTTCCCGGCAAATCTCACCGACCGCGCCGAAGTGAAGGCGCTCGGTGAGAAGGCCGAGGCCGAGCTCGAAGGCGTCGACATCCTCGTCAACAATGCCGGCATCACCAAGGACGGCCTGTTCGTGCGCATGAGCGACGACGACTGGGATAGGGTCCTGGAAGTCAACCTGACGGCAGTCTTCCGCCTGACCCGCGAACTCACCCATCCGATGATGCGCCGCCGTTATGGCCGCATCATCAACATCACTTCGGTGGTCGGCGTCACCGGCAACCCGGGCCAGACCAACTACTGCGCCTCCAAGGCCGGCATGATCGGTTTCTCGAAGTCGCTCGCCCAGGAAATCGCCACCCGCAACGTCACGGTCAACTGCGTGGCGCCGGGCTTCATCGACAGCGCGATGACCGGAAAGCTCAACGACAAGCAGAAAGAGGCGATCCTCGGCGCCATTCCGATGAAGCGCATGGGCGCCGGTTCGGACATCGCGTCTGCGGTTCTTTATCTCGCCTCCAGCGAGGCGGGTTACGTCACCGGCCAGACCCTGCATGTCAACGGCGGCATGGCGATGATCTGATTGAGTGCCGCCTTCAAGAAAACACGTTGCAAACGGTTGTTGGCGGCTGTGCAATGGAACAAATTCTGGCTTTGCTGAACACGGAAACCATGTTAAGCGGGCCATGACTGTGAATGGTCACCCTGATATGCAGGCCGTCATATTGCGTGAGCGCGATAGGATTGGAACCTGAAAAGGGGAGAACGGGTTTGCCCGCATCGGCGCTGAACAAGCGGCGGTCGCAGGTTTTTAACAGGGTGCGGATGCCAATCGGGCATTCGATAAAGACAAAGGTCGAGGAAACCGACATGAGCGATATCGCAGAACGCGTGAAGAAAATTGTTATTGACCACCTCGGCGTCGACGCCGACAAAGTCGTCGAAGGCGCAAGCTTCATCGACGATCTTGGTGCGGACTCGCTCGACACCGTCGAACTGGTCATGGCTTTCGAGGAAGAATTCGGCGTTGAAATCCCCGACGATGCCGCCGATTCCATCCTGACCGTCGGCGACGCTGTGAAGTTCATCGAGAAGGCTCAGGCCTGATCGACCCGACATAGAGGGGATGGCGCCGCAAGGCAGATCCCGCAAACGGCCCGCTTGTTCGGGCCGTTTCAGCAATTGGGGCTTAGGCCCTGAAAAATCGAGAAAAATTATAGGGTAGGGCACTGGCGATGAGACGGGTCGTTATCACCGGTACCGGCATGGTATCTCCTCTCGGATGCGGAACGGAAGTCAGCTGGTCGCGGCTGCTTGCCGGCGGCAATGCCGCCCGCGTCGTCACTGAATTCGAGGTCGAAGACCTTCCCGCAAAAATCGCCTGCCGCATTCCTGTCGGCGACGGCTCCGATGGCACGTTCAACGTCGACCAGTGGATGGAGCCGAAGGAACAGCGCAAGGTCGATCCCTTCATCATCTATGGCGTGGCCGCCGCCGAAATGGCGCTTGAAGATGCCGGCTGGCATCCGAAGACCGACGAGGACCAGATCGCCACCGGCGTGCTGATCGGCTCGGGTATCGGCGGCCTCGAAGGCATTGTCGAGGCAGGCTATACGTTGCGCGACAAAGGTCCGCGCCGCATCTCGCCCTTCTTCATTCCCGGCCGGCTGATCAATCTGGTCTCCGGCCAGGTGTCGATCCGCCACAAGCTGCGCGGTCCGAACCACGCCGTCGTCACTGCCTGTTCCACCGGCGCGCACGCCATCGGCGATGCGGCCCGGATGATCGCCTTCGGCGATGCCGAGGTGATGGTCGCCGGCGGTGCGGAATCGCCTATCTGCCGCATTTCGCTGGCCGGTTTTGCCGCCTGCAAGGCGCTTTCGACCCAACACAACGACGATCCGCAGAAGGCTTCGCGCCCCTATGACCGCGATCGCGATGGTTTCGTCATGGGCGAGGGTGCCGGCATCGTGGTTCTGGAAGAGCTGGAACATGCCAAGGCCCGCGGCGCCAAGATCTACGCGGAAGTGGTCGGCTACGGCATGTCCGGGGACGCCTTCCACATCACCGCGCCGTCGGAAGACGGCGACGGCGCGTTCCGCTGCATGACTGCGGCGCTGAAGCGTGCGGGTATTTCGGCGTCGGACGTTGACTACATCAACGCCCATGGCACCTCGACCATGGCCGACACGATCGAGCTTGGCGCGGTCGAGCGTCTGGTCGGCAATGCGGCCTCGAAGATCTCGATGTCGTCGACCAAGTCGGCGATCGGCCATCTTCTCGGTGCTGCCGGTGCGGTCGAGGCGATCTTCTCGGCGCTCGCCATCCGCGACAATATCGCGCCGCCGACGCTCAACCTCGACAATCCCGATGTCGAGACGGCGATCGACCTGGTGCCGCACAAGGCGCGCAAGCGCGAGATCAATGTGGCGCTGTCGAACTCCTTCGGTTTCGGCGGCACCAACGCATCTCTCGTGCTGCGCCGCTACGAGGCCTGATCTTTCGGGCCTGATCTCTGGCGCCTCGATCTTTGGGCCGAACTTTTCGGGCATGGATCGTTTCGGCCCCTGAAACATATGCCGGCTGGACTCGCGAGCCGGCTCGTATCATCTTCTGGACCTGTTTTTCGCCGCATTGGTTGGCCAAACAGCGGGTTGCAAGTCTTTGAGTCTGTAGGGGGCGTTAACCCCGGGGGGCGCGGTTGAACGATACGAATCATGTCAGTGAACTGCCGCCCGGCAATGGCAGGGGGCCGATTATTCCGAAATCGCCGAACGAGGCCCTGAAGCCCGAACGTGTTCCGGAACCGCCCCGCCGTTCCAAGAAGGCGCGCAGCCAGGTCGTCATCTTCCTGAATTTCGTGATGACCATGGTCGTCGTTCTCTGCGTGATCGGGATTGCCGGCTTCTACTACATGATCTCGGCGTTCCAGCAGCCGGGCCCGCTCGAAGCCAACACCCATTTCATGGTCCGCCCCGGCAACAGCAACTCTGAAATTGCCAGCAATCTGGAGCGCAACGGCATCATTTCCGATGCGCGCATCTTCCGCTACATGACTGCCACCTATCTCCGCAACGGCGAGACGCTGAAGGCCGGCGAATACGAGATCAAGGCACGCGCCTCCATGAAGGACGTCATGGGCGTGCTGGAAGGTGGCAAGTCGATCCTCTATTCCGTTGTTTTTCCTGAAGGCCTGACCGTCAGGCAGATGATGCTGCGGCTTGCCGAGGACCCGGCTCTCGAAGGCGACCTGCCGGCCGAACTGCCGCAGGAAGGCAGCCTGCGCCCCGACACGTACAAGTTCACGCGCGGCAATAAGCGGGCCGACATCATCCAGCAGATGCGCGTCGCACAGCAGAAGCTGGTCGATCAGATCTGGGAGCGCCGCGATCCCGGCCTGCCGATCAAGACCAAGGAAGAATTCGTCGTGCTCGCTTCGATCGTCGAGAAGGAGACCGGCAAGGAAGACGAGCGCGCTCATGTGGCCTCCGTCTTCATCAACCGGCTGCAGCGCGGCATGCGCCTGCAATCGGATCCGACGATCGTCTACGGCATCTTCGGCGGCGAGGGAAAACCTTCCGACCGGCCGATCTTCAAGTCGGACCTTGCCAGGCAGACGCCCTACAACACCTACCAGATCAAGGGCCTGCCGCCGACGCCGATCTCCAATCCCGGCCGCGCCGCGCTGCAGGCCGTGGCCAATCCCTGGCGGACCAAGGACCTCTATTTCGTGGCCGACGGCACCGGCGGTCATGTGTTCGCTGCGACGCTCGAGGAACACAATGCCAACGTCCGCCGTTGGCGTAGAATGGAATCCGAGCGCGCCGCCAACCCGGAAGTGGTGGACGGCCAGCCGGATGGCGACGAAGCGGAAAAGCCGCCGAAGAGCAACTGACCGCTTCCTTTAAAGCATGATCTGGAGACACCGATGACATTGCAGTCCATGACCGGTTTTGCCCGCAGCGAAGGCACGAGCGGGCGCAACCGTTACGCATGGGAACTGCGCTCGGTGAACGGCAAAGGCCTCGATATAAGGCTGCGTCTGCCGCCCGGCCTCGAACGCCTGGAGCCGGACGTCCGCCGGCTGATCACGGAGAAGTTTTCGCGCGGCAATCTGCAGGCGACCCTCACCCTCACCGTTGCCGAGACCAAGGTGGAAGCGGTGCTGAACCGCGATGCGCTGGCGGCCGTGCTGGCGCTGCGTGCCGAACTCGGAAATCTCGTTGATCCGTCGCCGCTCAGGCTCGACACGCTGATGGGCATTCGCGGCCTGGTCGACATCCGCGAGGCGGAAGAGGACGAGGAGACGGTCGCAGCCCGCGACGCTGCGATCCTCACGAGCCTCGATGAGGCGATCGGCCATCTGCAGCGGATGCGCGAAGGCGAGGGCACGGCGCTTGCGGCTGTGCTGAAGAGCCAGGTCGCCCGCATCGCCGAGCTCGCCCAAGTCGTCGAAACCGATCCTTCCCGCACGCCGGAAGAGATCGCCCGCAAGCTCTCCTTTCAGCTCGCAGCGCTTCTCCAGGAGGCGCCGACGCTCGACCGCGATCGGCTGCATGCGGAGGCGGCGCTGCTTGCCACCAAGGCCGATCTGCGCGAAGAGATCGACCGGCTGAAGGCCCATGTGGCGGCTGCCAACGAACTTATAGACAAGGGCGGCCCGGTCGGCCGGCGGCTTGATTTCCTTGCACAGGAATTTAACCGGGAATCGAATACTATCTGTTCGAAGTCCAATTCGGCCGCGGTCACCTCCGCCGGAATCGAGTTGAAAGTCGTCATCGACCAGTTCCGCGAACAGGTCCAGAATCTGGAGTAAGACATGAGCCCGGCCCCATCGTCCCAGGGCAAGCCGTCCTCGCCCGTGAAGATCGCCCGACGCGGACTGATGCTGGTTCTTTCCTCGCCGTCCGGCGCCGGCAAGTCGACGATCGCCCGCAATCTCCTGGATGCGGATCGCAGCCTCGAAATCTCGATCAGCGTCACAACGCGGGCCAAGCGGCCGAGCGAGATCGCCGACAAGCACTATCATTTCATCACCGTGCAGCAATTCGAGAAGATGCGCGACGCCGGGGACCTGCTCGAATGGGCCGAGGTGCATGGCAATTTCTACGGCACCCCGCGCGAGCCGGTGGAATTGGCGATGAGCGAGGGCCGCGACATGCTGTTCGACATCGACTGGCAGGGCGCCCGCCAGCTGCAGGAAAAGATGGCGGCCGACGTCGTCTCCATCTTCGTGCTGCCGCCGACCATGACCGAACTGCAGTCGCGCCTGCACCGCCGCGCCGAGGACTCCGAAGAGGTGATCCGCACGCGGCTCCTGAATTCCCGCGCCGAGATCGAGCATTGGCGGGAATACGACTACGTCATCGTCAACGACGATCTCGACGAGGCTTTCGGGCATGTCAGTTGCATCGTCAACGCCGAACGCATCCGCCGCGACCGCCGCCATGGCCTGTTCGATTTCGTCAGCGAACTGCTGACGGAAGAGCCGAAGCTTTAAGCTATTCGAAGGTCACGTTGCGGAGGAGCTCTTAGTAGGACGGCTTCCAGCAAAGCGTGGACAATGTAACAAAGCAGACGGCCAGGAAGGCGATCACCGTGTTCGCCGCATGGGAGTATTCCCATTGCTGTCTCAGCGCTTGCCAATTTGCAGGAGCAACGGTCCAATTCTGTGTCGCCTGATTGGCCGGAAACGTCCAATGATAAAAGATGATGATCATCGCGGAAAAACAAGCGACGGCGGCCACGGAAAATCCGAGGGACCGCGCCTGCGAGCGGACAAGAAATGCGAGCGCGATGTTCAGGATCAACGCAAGTGCCCATAACGCCCCGAGAGCGGCCCACCCTCGGTAGATCCCCTGCACGGTGAAATACTCGGCCTGCGGCAAGTCAATCTTGTTGGGCAGAGCGGCAAGATGCGCTCCCGCCGGAATCAGCGTAAGCGCAGAGACGATGATTGTCAGAAACTGAACAGTTCTAATCACCATGCCAGGCGTCCTCAGCTCTTAAATTCGAACGAGACGGAACACCAAAGGTTCCCGGCAGGCTGAAACGCGGCTGCCCATTCTAGATCCAAAGCGGAGAAAGATGCGGTGGTGGCCAGCCCGGGGGACTTCAAAGACGGCCGTTGATGGAAGTAGTGGCAAAAAAAGAGCCTTGTCGAATTTAGTTGTCGGGTGTAACTGGCAAATATCGCGAAAAGCGACTGCTTCCCTTGATCCGCTCAGTGGCGGAGTAAACAGGTGGACGAATTGTCGTCCAGGTGGTCAAGCACACGCCATCCATGCCCTTTCGAGCGTGGATCGGCCAGCGTTCCCCAGAAAAGAACGCCTGACGTCCGTCAGGCCTAATCGCGAGCGATGGCGCCTGGCGGCGCTTGTATGCTCGCGTCCACCGGAGCGTGCCATGAACAGATCCCTCATCGTTATTTTCACTGCCATCGTCCTTGATGCCGTTGGCATTGGCCTCATCTTTCCGATCCTGCCCTCGCTGCTGCAGGACGTCACCCACACTGAAAACGTGGCTCCCTATATCGGCATCATGACTGCCCTCTACGCAGTCATGCAGTTCATCTTCGCACCGGTGCTCGGTTCGCTGAGCGACCGGCTTGGGCGACGCCCGGTGCTTCTGATCTCGCTTGCCGGCGCGGCCATCAATTACCTGTTCCTCGCCTTTGCGCCCAGCCTCTGGATGTTGCTGCTCGGTCGCGCCATTGCCGGGCTGACCAGTGCCAACACCTCGGTGGCGGCCGCTTACATCACCGACATTTCCCCCGAGGATAAGCGCGCCCGCCGATTTGGCCTGTTCAACGCCATGTTCGGCATCGGTTTCATCGTCGGCCCCATTCTTGGCGGCGCCCTTGGTGATTACTGGCTGCGGCTGCCCTTCATGGCGGCGGCCATGCTCAATGCCTGCAATCTTCTGCTGGCGTTCTTCATCCTGCCGGAGTCGCGCACACCCAAACGGGAGAAAATCGACCTCGGAGCACTTAACCCGCTGTCGCCGCTGCGTTGGGTGTTCTCGGTGAAGAGCCTGCTGCCGCTCATCTTCATCTTTTTCGTCTTCAGCGCCACCGGCGAGGCCTATGGCACCTCCTGGGCCCTCTGGGGGAACGACGCTTTCCGGTGGAACGGGCTTTGGATCGGTCTTTCGCTCGGCACATTCGGTGTCTGCCAGACGCTCGCCCAGGCGTTCCTTCCGGGACCGGCGGTGAAGCTGCTCGGCGAGCGAACTGCCATTCTGACGGGTGTTGCCAGCGCCTGCATTGCATTGACCGTCATGGCCTTTGCGACCGAGAGCTGGATGATCTTCGCGATCATGCCGGTTTTCGCCCTCGGCGGCATCGGCGTTCCAGCACTGCAGTCTCTGGCGACCCGGCAGGTCGACGAGAGCCAGCAGGGCCAGTTCCAGGGCGTGCTGGCCTCGGCCGTGAGCCTGGCCTCGATCGTGGGACCGTTGGCTTTTTCCAGCTTCTATTTCGTCGTGCGGGAGCAATGGCCAGGTGCGATCTGGCTATCGGTGGTCGCTGTCTACGCCGCCAGCGTCCCGCTGGTTCTCGGTTTACGTCTCAAGAAACCGGCAACGGCCCTGGTGGCGTAGAGGACTGCTCAAAGACAGTTCGCCAGCCTAGCGAATTCTTCGACCCCGCTCGCATCAGGGCCATTCGCCGATTTCTTGGCTAGCTGACTGATGGGTTTGCCGGTCAGGCGGCACGCTCCAAGGCAGCCCGGATCTGTGCTTCGGTGGAGGCGATCGCAGCCTTGGCTGCGTCCGGGCTGACGAGTGTCCCTTCCACGCGGACCACTTCGATATCCGTCAGTCCGATAAAACCGAGAAGATGCACGAGATAGGTGGTCTGGAAGTCCAACGGGGCGTTCCTGCCTTCCGAAAAGACGCCGCCAGTTGCGGTCACGAGATAGACTTTCTTGGCGGGCAACAATCCCATCACACCGGTTGCGTCGTAGCGAAAGGTTACGCCAGGCCAAGTGATATAGTCAAACCAAGCCTTGAGCTGCGTCGGCGGGCCGAAGTTGATCATGCCCGAGCCAACGACAATTACGTCGGCAGCCTGGACCTCATCAACGAGGGTTTGAGCGAGATCGACGGCTTCGGTCTGTTCGGGTGTACGTGTCTCGGGCGGCGCAACGCGGCCGTCGATATAGGCGGCTGTGATATGCGGCAGAGGGGCCGCCCCAAGATCACGTTCGACAATTGTGCCGGCAGAACGGGCGCTGAGGCTTTCAGCGATGTCACGGGCAAATCGGGTGGAAAGGCTCTGAGGACCGCGTGGGCTGGAGGTAACGAGAAGGATGTTGGTCATTGGTGGCTCCTGGGAGAATAGAGTAGTATCAAATTGTGACCAACCCTATTAAGATAACTATTTGACCGTCCGCAAGAAGGCACATTGATGACACTCAGTGACATAGAGTTTCCTACCCCAAGCGAAGACGCCGACTGCCGTCCCGTTCGGGAGATCCTCGATCGCATCGCCGATAAATGGAGTCTTTACATCTTCGTGGCTCTGAAGGATGGGCCGGTCCGCTTCAATGCATTGCGACGGCAGATCGACGGGATCTCGCAGCGGATGCTCACGATTACGCTTCGGCAATTGGAACGCGACGGTTTGATTAGTCGCACCCACTTTCCGACGATCCCTCCGCGCGTGGATTACGAGCTGACTGCAGTCGGCAGGTCGCTTCTCGCCCCAGTCATGGCCTTGATGACCTGGGCAGATTCAAATCGGGATGTGATCGAGCAGGCGCGCCGGCAACATGACCAAACTAGATGAATCTGAGCGGAGCTGGCGCTTGTCGCTCATCTATCCCTAAAAGACTGCGAATCCGCCGCAATGCTGAAGGGCAAAGCCGCTCGTCTACGCCAAGATCGCCAACTGCAGATTCGGGCCGAAAGCGGTCTTGGCCGGAGCTCAGAGACAGTTTGCCATCCGAACGAACTCTTCGACCGACAGCGTTTCCGCCCGCCTCGCCGGATCGATCCCGGCTTTGACAAGCAAGGCCTCGCCACCGAGCGATTTGACGCTCTGGCGCAGCATCTTCCGGCGCTGGCCGAAGGCGGCGTGGGTGACGCGCTCGAGTTTGGCGACGTCGCAGGGCAGGGGATTTGTCCGGGGCGTCAGGTGCACGACCGTCGAGGTGACCTTCGGCGGCGGCGTGAAGGCCTGCGGCGGCACGTCGAAGACCATGTGCGCATCGGTGCGCCAGCCGGCGAGCACGCCGAGGCGGCCGTAATGGTCGTCCTCCTCGTCGGCGACGATCCGTTGGCCGACTTCCTTCTGGAACATCAGCGTCAGGCTTTCCCAGAAGGGCGGCCATCGGTCGGGCGAAGGCAGCAGCCAGTTGATGAGAAGCTGGGTGCCGACATTGTAGGGCAGGTTGGCGATGATCTTTATCGGGCCTTCTGGTGCGAGCGCCGCAAAATCGGTCTTCAGCGCATCGCCCTCGATCACGTCCAGCCTGCCGGGATAATGCTCGCCAATTTCCGCGAGAGCAGGGAGACAGCGGCTGTCCCGTTCGACGGCGATCACCTTTTTCGCGCCGAGCGACAGGATGGCGCGGGTCAGGCCGCCGGGGCCGGGACCGACCTCGAAGACGGTCGCATCCTGTAGCGGCCCGGCGCTGCGGGCGATCTTCTGGGTGAGGTTGAGGTCGAGAAGGAAATTCTGTCCGAGCGCCTTCCTGGCGTCGAGCCCGTGACGCTGGATCACGTCCCGCAGCGGCGGCAAGCCGTCCAGAGTGGCCATCAGCCGGCTTTCGACGTCAGAGCGAGATTGCCGGCAAGCTTGATCGCTTCGACGAGGCTCGTCTCGCGGGCGACACCCTGGCCGGCAATGCCGAACGCCGTGCCGTGATCCGGCGATGTGCGGATGAACGGCAGGCCGAGCGTGACGTTGACGGAGGTGTCGAAGCCGAGCGCCTTGGCGGGGATCAGCGCCTGGTCGTGATACATGCAGATCGCCACATCGTAGCGAGCGCGCGCCTCGTCGTGGAACATCGTATCGGCCGGCAGTGGCCCGAAGACGTGCAGGCCCTCGGCCCGCAGCTTGAAGATCGCCGGATGGATAATGTCCTGGTCCTCGCGGCCGATCGCGCCATCCTCACCCGCATGCGGGTTGAGGCCGGCAACCGCAAGCCGCGGCTTGTCGATGCCGAAACGGGTCTTGAGATCGTGATGGGCGATACGGCAGGTCTCGGCGATCAGGTCCGCATTGAGGGCCGCCGGGACTTGGCTGATCGGGATATGGATGGTGACGGGGATCGCCCTAAGCTTCGGCCCCGCCAGCATCATCACCGGCAGGATCTTCTTGCCCGTGGCGCGCTCGGCAAGGTCGGCGAGAAATTCCGTGTGGCCGGGGAAACCGAAGCCGGCCTGGTAGAGAATGGATTTGGCGATCGGATTGGTGACCGTACCGGCGGCCTTGCCTTCGAGCGAGAGCGAAACGGCGGTCTGGATTGCCTGGATCGTCCCCTTGGCGGTTGCCACATGCGGTTCGCCGGCGGCGACTTCTGCACCCGCGACAATTGGCAGCACGGGCAGGGCATCCTGAAAGATCGACATCGCGCTGTCGCTATCCGCCTCCCGAATCGGCACGTCGAGGCCGAGCATCACGGCGCGGGCCCTGAGCACGGCCGGATCGCCGAGGAAGAGGAAAGGCGGCAGGTCGTATTTCTGACGCGAGGCCCAGGCGACAAGCGTGATATCGGGGCCGATGCCGGCAGGATCGCCCTGGGTCAACGCAAGCGGACGGTCGAGAGGCATTACGGCTCCGGGAATGACTTAAGTGTCGAGGTCAGCGATATTCTTAGCGATACTCGATCTGTGCCTTGCTGCGCAGGTCATCGAGATATTTCTTGTCGTTGGGGTCGGGAGCGCCCTTCTTCTCCTTGCCGAGGTCCTCGGCGCGGAACACGACTTCCGCCGCAAGATCGTCCGATACCTGGCGCTGCTTGCAGATGGCCAGAAACTCGACACCACGTTCGGTGACGCGGGTGCCAGTCGTGCCGCCATCGGCTGTCTTCTCGATCAGCGGTTTCCAGTCGGCCGGCAGTTCGGGGGCGAGAACGCGGCCGAGGTCGCGGATCGACACGTCCAGCATGGTCGCGGCGAAATCCTTCGACTGCTCGCAGCCCGGGAATTTGGAGCGTGCGGCGTTCGCTTCCTTCTGGCGTTTGGCGAGAATGGCATTGCGCTTGGCCGGGGGCACGACGAAGATTACCTGTTGCAGGAAATATTCGGTGGTGACCGGCTTTTCCTTGTTCTCCATCATGCGCTTGACGAGTTCCTGGCTCGACATGCGGCCGCGCGAGCCGCCGTAACGGGCGTTGACCAGCCGCGGCCAGCTCATCTGCACGGCGATGTAACTCTTGAAATGCTCGACGCCGACGCCGGCTTTCTCGAGGATCTGGCTCATCTGCGCCACGCTCAGCTTGTTGCCGGCGGCAAACCGCTCGAAGGCCTTGTCGACGTCCTCGGTGCTGACCGACATTTTCACGCGGGAGATTTCCTGGCGCTTCAGCGCCTCATCCACCAGTACCTCGCGCGCCGTCTTGGCATCGGCCTTCTGACGCTGAAGGCGCAGGAAGGCGACGCGCTTGGCGACATCGCTGCTGGTGATCGCCGTCCTGTTGACGACGGCTGAGACTTCGCTTGCGGCCTGCGCCTGCTGGACGCCGGGCTGGATGACGACCGAGGCGGCCAAAGCGGCCGCGGCCAGCATCAGCTTGCGCGTTGCGGTCATTGCGAACATGATACCAATCCCTTTTCCCGCCCCGGTGGGTACTTGAACCCGCCCAGCCTCGCCTTTCATACTCTATCCGCGACCGCTTGCACAATTCTTGCGGCGAAACGATGACGCTTCACCGAGCGGACGAACCGCCACATCAGTTGCGGTAGTCCTGGTCGAATCCTGTGGTAGAGCCGACGCTGATATCGCCAAGTGTGCGGAAACTCAAGCGTGCGCTGACGGTCCAGTCGTTGGCAGCGGTGTCCGACGGCTTGTCCGTGTAGGCGAGCGTAAAGATCGTGCACTCGTCCGCATAGCTGATGCCAATGCCGCGCCGGATCAATTGCTTGTCCACAAGGTCCCAGGTCGCGGTGCCGGCAAGCGCCCAGTTTTCGTTGATCCGGAAGCTCATCGAGTGCTTCAGCACGTCCCTCGCGTCGTCCGAACCGTATTCCGGCTGAGCATCGACCTGCGTGTAGACCAGGGTGCCGCTTACCCGCGGCGTCGTGTAGCCGAGCGAGGCATCGGTGCGCTTGATCGCAAACGTCTTTTCGTCGAAGCGGGCATTTGCCCCGATCGTGAAGCCCTGTGGCAGATCGATGGCTGCCATCGCGACATAATCGGACCGCCGCGTTTCGAGACCAGAATCGGCGCCTGCATGAACCAGGTCCTCGGTGGCGAACGAGTTCTGGCCGGCAATCTGATAGGACTGGCCGACAACGCTGCGCACGCCGATGCCGTTTGCGAACGTACCGGTATAACGAAGGCCGACATTGGCGCGCGTGCCGCCTTCGACACGGTCGAAGCCCGAAAACTTGTCACGCTCGAAAAGGCTGGTGGCGTCGAAGACGAAGCTCTGCGCATCCTCGTTCGGCAACCCGCCCGCCATCTGCTCGTCGGGACGCGCGAAAATCTGCGCAATCGGCTCGATGATATGGCTGCTGTTTTCGGTGGTCAGCAGGATCGGATAACGCGCTTCGAGACCGGCCGTGAGCATATAGCGGCCATTGCCGCCTTCCGGCTCCATATCGCCGAAATAGGCACCCGGAGTGCCGGAACCGGTATGGCGGATGCCGTCGCCGCGGGCGGCGAGGATCGGCGTCAGCAGCAGGCCGTCGAGCGTGTTGAAGGTGCGCTTCCATTCGGCTTCCACGGTCAAGCGGCTGTAGCTGCCTTCAAGACCCGGGAAACGATTAGTCGTGCCTTCCCTGTACCAGTCGTCTTCGCGACGGGACAGGTTGGTAATGTTGGAGGTGACCGAAAGCTCGCCGCCGAGGATCGGTTCCGGCGCATAGTAGGTGTAGTCGAGCGAAGGATAGACGATCGCCTGCTTCTGTTCGGCCGTGTTGCTATAGGTGTCGTCCTGGATGTTGAAATAATAGTTGTGCAGGTCGAAATAGTTCCGCGTCCCCAACCCGGTGAGATAGATGTCGTTGGTGAACGTGCTGCTCCCGACGCCGGTCAACTTGTAGGTCCGTGAAAAATTGTTGTCGCTCTGGGTCATGACATTCCAGCCGAACGTCCAGCGCGGATTGATCCTGAATTCACCCTTGGAGGCGGCCATGAAGCGGTTGTCCGCGGCACTGTCGCTGGTATTCGGTTTGAAGGCCCCCGGATCGTTCTGGTGGATGCCGGCGAAGCGGAACGTGTGCTCGCCTGTCTCGAACTTGTTGCGAATCTCGCCCTGGAGCAGCAGCCCCTGATTGGAAAAATAGGTGGGGCTGAGCGTCGCATCCATGCTCGGCGAGAACACGTGATAGTAGGGCACGGTCACGCCGAAGCCGAGATTGTCGCTCGCGCTGTATTGCGGGAAGAGAAGGCCTGACTTGCGCTCGACCGTTTCGTCCGGAACCTCGATCGCAAACGGCAGACGGCCGATCGGCAGGCCGAACAGTTCGAACTGGGCGTTTTCCAGGCGAATCGTATGGGTCTGGCCGTTGCGGACGATACGCTGCGCCTTGACCTGCCAGAGCGGAGCTTTGCCGGGCGTCTGGGTGCACGGAAGACAGGCGGTGTAGACGCTGTTGTTGAGCACCATCAGGTCGCCGGGCTGGCGCTCGGCGCTCTCGGCAGCAAGGCGGGTATTGTCGGTGGTCTCGACGCGAAGCGCGTTGATGAAACCTTCGCTGAAACTGTCGGTGACGTCGAGCTGCTCGGCGTAGACGCGGCTGCCGCCCGGCTCGATCAGCTCGATATTGCCGGTCGCCATGACGCGGCCGCTCTTCTGATCGTACTGAACGCGCTGCGCCACCATCTTGTAGCGATTATAATAGATCTGCACGCCACCGGTTGCGGTGACCAGCTTGGCATCCTGATTATAGACGAGCTCATTGGCGCGCAGCAGCATCTTGGCGCCGTCCGCTGCCTGAGGCACCAGACCTTGCGCCTGCACAACCGTTGCGGATACGCCGAATACGCATACAGACACACCTGTCAGCAGGGCGGCGGCGAGCCGTCTTATATGTTTGCGGTCACTTACCGCCACTAGCCATCCTCCTGATGAAGCAGAATTGTCGTCCCCAGCGCCGTCGCAACGATCACTGGAATCCAGACCGCCACGAAGGGAGGAATTGCCCCACTGCTCCCGAATGCTTTCACAAGCACAGTGACGACATAAAGCACGAAGCCAGAAACTATTCCACCCAGAATCACGGAGCGGGACTGGGCGAACCGACTGAATTTTAATGAAACTGTCGCTGCAATGAGAGTCATTGCCACGAGCAGGATCGGCAGGGAGAGCAGCGAGTGGTACTGCGTCTCGAGCGCCTTTGTGGGAATGCCGAACGATTTGCTGACCTCAATTTTTCTGGAAAGATCAAAAAACGCAACAGTATCAGGCTGCGCCAGACTCTCTTGAATGTATTCCTGCTTCAACTTGGTGCGAACCTGTGCTGTCTCGCGACGCACCGGAATTTCGCCCGGCCGGTTTTCCAGAACCTCTTTAAGCAGCCAGTAACCATTTTCCAATTTTGCAGTCTTGGCATCCTGCCGCAAGGCCACGCGGCCGTCCTTGTCGAACTGGAAAACCACCACGTCGACGAGTAGCGTTCCCTTCTCCTGATAGCTCTTGGCGCCAATGATCGTATCGTCGTCGCCGCTGATCTGGCGGATCCAGGGGATGAAGGCGGACGCTCGGGACCGGTTGCTCGCCTCGCGCCAGCTAGCCTCCATGGAGGCTGATTCGCGCTGGCCCCACGCGGCGAGCGGATTGACCACGAACAAGGTGGCGAGCCCGATCAGAAACGCTCCGATGACGAAGGGCGAGACGAACTGCCAGACCGAAATGCCGGCCGCACGCGTCACCACCAGTTCATAGCGGCGGTTCAGCGCGATCAACACCGTCATGCCGATGAAGAGGCTGAGCGTCGGGATGATCTGCTGCAGGATGAGCGGCAAGCGCATGGAGGTCATCAGCAGCCCGGCCGAAACCGTATAGCCGGTAAAGCCCGACATCCGGCGGCTGGTTTCGCTGAAGTCGGCAAGGAAGATGATGGCGCTGACGCCGAGCAGGAACCACAGCGCGGTGACGATATAGCGGCGGAAGAAATACCGGCCGAGCGTCGTGAAGATCATGCCGCACCTCCGCCCGAAGTCCGCGAGGCGGGCATCCGGCGCTGCAGGCTGCTGGCTAGGCGCGACATGCCGCGGGTAATGAAGCGCGGCGCCGAGAACTGCCGGTTGGTGGCAAGCATGAAGATCGCGATCAGCGAGAAGACGACCGGCACCATGTAGGGAAGCGGAGTGTAGAGCGAATGGCGTTCGACCATGTTGGTGGCCGAGAAACCGAGCCAGCGAACGCCGAACGCAAGGAACAGCGCAAATACCATCGGATGGACCCGGGTCTGCCGGTGCGAGCGGGTGCTGCCGGCGATGACCAGCGAGATCAGCGCGAAGCAGATCGGGAAAAGCCAGTCGGACAAGCGTCTGTGCAGTTCCGACCGATAGGCATTCGGCGACTTCTGATAGAGCGGATCGTTCGGATCCGGGTTCAGGAGAAAGGCCAGGCTGCGGTCGGACGAATATTGCGGCAGCCCGCCTTCCGCCTTCGCCATCGCCGACAGGTCGAAGGCGTAGGAGACGAACTTGATGATCGAGATGCGACCGTCGGCGGCTTTGCGATGGACCTCGCCGTCGCGCATGGTGAGCGAGGTGCCGCTTTCGTCGATCGATCCCTCACGGGCATAATAGATGAGGTCGAAATTCGGGTCGCGATAATCGACGACGAACAGGCCCTTGAGCACGCGGCCGGAATGACGCTCCGAGATCTGCACGTAGAGACCCGGCTCGATGCTGCGGAAGGTCTTCTCCTCGATGACCGAGGAGAGCAGGTCCGCATAGGCCGCAGCGACCATCTGGCGAGCTGCGACGCGCGAAGGCGGCTCGACGAAATTCGTCACCAGGAAGGAGAACATGCTGAGCGCGATCCCGAGCATCAGCACCGGCCGGTAGATGATGTTGCGCGATGCTCCGGCCGCGTCGATGACCGGCAACTCCGAATCGTTGTTCATCGCCGTCAGCGTCTGGGTGATGCCGATGACGAGCGCGAAAGGCAGCACGACGGGGATGATGGTGGGCAGGATGAAGGTGGCAAGAGTCGCGAACGAGCCCATCGACTGGCCGGTATCGGTGACCAGGTTGATGCGTCCCAGCACCTGGATGGTCCAGATGATGGTGAGCACCGGCAGGAGCGTCACCAGGAACATCTGAAAAATCCGGCGCAATATGTAGACTTCGAGAAGCTTCATTCCAGCCTGGATACCCTGCACAACGTCACCCGGGGAATGGTGACAGCTTGTTGCCCCGAGATGACGGTCGCGCCTATCTAAGCGATTGATATCAGCATTGCGACAGGGGTCGCGTCACAAATTTGTTTGCGAATTCCGTTTTCTTGCTCGCTGTGACATTTCGAAACACGCGGCCACCCCCGCATAGACCACCAGCGACGACAGCCAGCCGAGCGTCACGTCGGAAAAGTAGTGGCCCCCGAAGGAAGTCCTCAGCGCCGGCGAGATCAGCGAGATGGCGATCAGCGGCGGGCCGAGCACCGGACGCAGCGGTTTAGGCAGCAAAACGATGAGGCAGGCCAGCCACCCGGCGCCGGCCGCCTCGCCGGAAATGAAGGAACAGTTGCCGACGCAGGCGCCGCCGAAATCGCCGGCCGGCGTGAACACGTCCCTGCCGCCGAAAAAGTCGGTCTCGTAGGGGCGGGGACGGTTGGAGACCTGCTTCAGGATCAGGTTGACCAGCACGTAGGGGCCGATCAGGAAGGAAATCAGGGCAATGGAATAATTCCGCGTCTTGCGCGGGCTGTAGGTCGTGCCATGGTGCTGCAGGTTGGCGATCAGCCGGTAGATGATCCAGATCGCGACCAGCGCCGGCAGGTAGAAGAGAATGCGCCGGATCAGTATGAAGAGCGTTTCGGCGCCATAGGGGAAACTGCCGCAGACGCGGCCATGTTCGATAGCCTCGCCGCAGGCGGCTTGTTCGAAGAAGGCGCGCGCCACCGCAAGATCGATCTGCGGCACCAGATAGAAGACCGCCAGCAGCACCCACCAGAGCGCCATCAGCACGATGAACAATCCCCTCGGCGTGGCAAGGAATCGCCGCATGGCGGCCAGCCATTCGGGGACGGTTTGGGAGGGCGAGGTCATGCGAACTTATCCATTGGTCGTCGGGCGGCGCGACCCTAGAGCAAGACGCGCCGGATTTGAACAGGGCCGGCGACCGATAGAAGGGCAGCGGACCGATAGAAGGGAATGCCCGCTCCCGAAATCGGGCTTTTTGACGCGTCGGAGAGCGAACCGGCCTGCGGGCTGAGACGGTAGCGACATCTCGCCCTTGCGCTCGCGGCCGAAACGGCGATGATCGCCGCTTTCTTTCGAAAGCCTCCTGGAGTCGCAATGTCCGTGAAATTCGATATCTCCTTCGCCAAGTCCGCCAAGATCGACGGCGGCCTTGCCATCCAGCTTAAGCTTGCCGGCGAAGGGCCAGCGGCGGGTGCCGCCGATGCCGATCCTGCCGGCATCGTGAGCCGAGCGGCCGAGATCGCGAAGTTTTCCGGCAAGCCGATGTCGACGCTGGACCTCATTGCGCCGCAGGGGTCGCCGGCTGATCGGTTGGTCGTATTGGGTCTCGGCAAGGCCGAGACGCTGACCGCCTACGACTGGCTGAAGGCGGGCGGCGTCGCGGCTTCGACGGTCAAGTCGATGACCAAGGTTGCAATCTTCGCCGACGCGCCGGGCATTGCCGTCGGTGCTGCCGAACTGGCCGGGTTCGCGCTCGGCATGCTGCTGCGCGCCTACAGCTTCGACACCTACAAGACCAAGAAGGGCGAAGACGACGACAAGGCGCCGAAGACCGTCAAAGTGACGATCGTCACCGCCGCGCATGCCGCCGCCAAGAAGGCCTTTTCCGATTCCGAAGCGATCGCGGGCGGCGTGCTTCTTGCCCGCGAACTCGTCAACCTGCCGCCGAACGTGCTCGGGCCGGTCGAATTCGCCGACAAGGCCAAGGAACTGGAGAAGCTCGGCGTCGAGGTGGAAATCCTCACCGAGAAGGAGATGAAGAAGCTCGGCATGGGTGCGCTGCTCGGCGTGGCGCAAGGTTCGGTCCGCCCGCCGCGGCTCGCCGTCATGCAATGGAAGGGCGGCAAGCCGAAGGAGGCGCCGGTCGCCTTCATCGGCAAGGGCGTCGTTTTCGATACCGGCGGCATTTCCATCAAGCCGGGTGCCGGCATGGAAGACATGAAGGGCGACATGGGCGGCGCCGCAGCGGTGATCGGCCTCATGCATACGCTTGGCGCCCGCAAGGCCAAGGTCAACGCGATCGGCATTCTAGGCCTCGTCGAGAACATGCCTGACGGCAACGCCCAGCGGCCGGGCGATATCGTCACCACCATGTCGGGCCAGACGATCGAGATCATCAATACCGATGCGGAAGGCCGGCTGGTGCTTGCCGATGCGCTTCACTATTGCAACGACCGTTTTAAACCGAGGTTCATGATCAATCTCGCCACCCTCACCGGCGCAATCCTGGTGGCACTTGGAAACCTGCAGGCGGGCCTCTTCTCCAACGACGACACGCTGGCCAGCCAGTTGACCGGTGTCGGCGATGTGACCGGGGAGCGCCTGTGGCGCATGCCGCTCGGCAAGGAATACGACAAACTCATCGATTCGAAATTCGCAGACATGAAGAATACCGGCGGGCGCAACGCAGGGTCGATTACCGCGGCGCAACTCTTGAAGCGCTTCGTCGGCGAAACGCCCTGGGCACATCTCGACATCGCCGGCACCGCGATGAATTCACCGTCGAGCGAGATCAACCAGTCCTGGGGATCCGGCTACGGCGTCCGGCTGCTGGACGAACTCGTGCGGGCGCATTACGAGGTGGGTTGAGAACCCATATTTGTCGGTTCAACGAAAATTTGGGTTCTCGACCGTAATGACTGAAGTCCTGTTCTATCATCTGACCGAATCGAAGCTCGAGGATGCGCTGCCGGCGCTTCTCGAAAAGAGCGTCGAGCGCGGCTGGAAGGTGGCGGTGCAGACGAGCGGCGATGTGCGGCGGGATTTTCTCGACGCGCATCTCTGGACATTTCGCGAGGACAGTTTTCTGCCGCATGGCACCGACGCCTCGCCGATGGCCGAGGCGCAGCCGGTGCTTCTGACATCCGCTGCCGAAAACGGCAACGGCGCGACGGTCCGCTTTCTGGTGGATGGTGCCGAGCCGCCGCCGATCGCAGACTACGACCGTATCGTCTTCATGTTCGACGGCTACGATGCCGTCCAGCTCGACAATGCCCGCGCCCAGTGGAAAAAGTTGAAGGGCGAGGGGCATGCGCTGACCTATTGGCAGCAATCGGAAGAGGGGCGCTGGGTCAAGAAGGCCTGACCCGAAGTCCTCGGGCGGATGCCTCTCAGTCGAAGAGCGAAGCCAGCATCATCGATGAGTTGCTGTGGCGCAGCCTGACCACCTTGTAGCCTTCCGCCTGCAACTGCGTCAGCAGCGCCGGCAGCATGGCGGCGGTGCGGGCATGGATGTCGTGCAGCAGGATGATACCCTTGCCGTTTGCCCTCAGCGAATTCATCGTCCGGGTCGCGACGGCGGCGGGAGAGACGCCGAAATAATCCTTGGAGTCGATCTGCACGTCCAGCACGACCATGCCGTTCGAGGCCACCCATTGGCGCAGGCGCCTGGTATCTGCAAGGTAGGGGAAGCGGAAGAAGCCGGCATCCTCGTGGGTGACGCTGATCACCGCATCGCGCCCCTTTTCGATCTCGGCAATGGCCGCATCGAAGGAAAGGTGCTGCAGATCGGCATGGCGATAGGTATGGCTGCCAATCGCGTGCCCGGCATCGACGACCTTGCGGGCGATTTCCGGATGGGCCTTGGCCATCTGCCCGACCATCAGGAAAGTCGCCTTGACGTTGTATTCGTCGAGGATGGAGAGGATCTTCTCCGTCTTCTTCGGCATCGGACCATCGTCGAAAGTCAGAATGACCTCCTTGTTGGCGAGCTTGATGTCGGAAAGCGACGAGACGGTGAGGGTGCGGCCGGAAAGGCTGCCCGGATTGTTGAAACGCCCCCAGGCGACCGGCGTCAGCGCCACCGGCGAATCCGCTTCGGCCTTCCTGACCGGGCTGGTCGAGGAAATCGCCTTGGCGGGCGCAAACGAGGTGGCAAGCGAGCCGCTCTCGGTTTGGCTGCGACCGGCGCAGGAAGAAAGAAGGCACGCGGCGGCAGCGGCGACGCAAAGGACGCGGACAAACATGGGAGCGACTCGGCTAAAAAGTGACTAAGGAGTTGAAGTGAAGTCACATTCGCCGATTATGGTTAACGACTGGTTAGCTGTCTACGAACGCAGATCCCGAAAGCCGATCGTCTTCATGACCAGCCGATGTTGTTTGCGGAGCAGGGTGAAGGCTGGTGCTCAATACGACCATGGCTTCATAGATAACGCCGGGCCTAATTACCGCTGCGATGCAGCGTCGATCTGCCGAAGGAGATCGTCGCCAATTCCGCATCGAGAATGATCTTAGCGACAGCCAAGCTCTCGGTGAACATCATTCTCTCCCCGCTTGTCGTCCAGGCGGCCTTTCGTTCAAGGGAGGAAGGGGCGAAGTCACCCCGCCATCGCCTCTTCGTATTCCGACGACAGCATCAGCCATTCCTCTTCGGCGGCCGAGAGTTTGGCGGCGGCTTCGCCGCGTTCCTTTGCCTTCTGGGCCGCCTTGGCGGGAGCTTTTTCGTAGAGCGCGGGATCCGCAAGCTCTTTATCAAGAACCTTGATCAGTTTCTCGAGCTTGGCTGTCACGGCCTCGATTTCGTTGATCTTTTTCTTGAGCGGCGCGAGCGAGGCGCGTTTTTCAGCATTCGCCTTGCGCTGGTCCGCCTTCGAGGACAGATCTTCGGTCAGTTCAATTTTTTCTTCTTTTTTTTTACCGGAGCTGACGATCAGGTTGCGGTATTCCTCCATGTCGCCTTCGAAATTCGACACGGTGCCGTTGTTGACCAGCCACAGGCGGTCGACGGTGGCCTCGATCAGATGGCGGTCGTGGCTGATCAGGATGACGGCGCCTTCGTAGTCGTTGAGCGCCTCGATCAGCGCCCGGCGGCTGTCGATGTCGAGATGGTTGGTCGGTTCGTCGAGGATCAGCAGGTTCGGCGCATGGAAGGCGGCAAGGCCCATCAGCAGGCGCGCCTTTTCGCCGCCGGACAGGTCTTTGGCGGCCGTCGCCATCTTTTCCGTCGCAAGCCCCATCTGGGCCACGCGGGCGCGGACCTTGGCCTCGGGCGCATCCGGCATCAGCCGGCGCACATGGGCAACTGGCGAATCCGCCGGCACGAGGTCGTCGAGCTGATGCTGGGCGAAGAAGCCGATCTTCAGGTTCGGCGCCAGGCGAATATCGCCGCTTTCCGCCTTGAGGCGGCTGGCGATGAACTTGGCGAAGGTGGATTTGCCGTTGCCGTTCGAGCCGAGCAGGGCGATGCGGTCGTCATTGTCGATCCGCAGCGTGATGTTCTTGAGGATCGGCTTGCCGGGTTCATAGCCGACGGCGCCGTTCTGGATCGCAACGATCGGCGAGGCGGGCTGTTTTTCCGGCTCGGGAAAGGTGATCGGCTGCACGTGGTCCTCGATCACCGCGGCGACCGTACCCATGCGCTCCAGCGCCTTGACGCGGCTCTGCGCCTGCCGGGCCTTGGTGGCCTTGGCCTTGAAGCGGTCGATGAAGCTTTGCAGGTGCTTGCGGGCGGCTTCGTTCTTGGCCTTCGCCTTGGTCTGCAGTTCGTCGGCCTCAGCCTTCTGCCGCTCGAACTGATCGTAGCCGCCGCGGTAGAAGGTCAGTTTCTTCTGGTCGAGATGCACGATGGCGTTGACCGCGTTGTTGAGGAGGTCGCGGTCATGGCTGATGATGATGACCGTGTGCGGATAACGCCGGATATAGTCTTCCAGCCATAACGTGCCTTCGAGATCGAGATAGTTGGTCGGTTCGTCGAGCAGCAGCAGGTCGGGCTCCGCAAACAGGACGGAGGCAAGTGCCACCCGCATCCGCCAGCCGCCCGAAAACGACGAGGCGGGACGGGACTGGGCTTCCTGGGAGAAACCGAGACCGGCGAGAATGCTGGCGGCGCGCGCCTCTGCCGAATGCGCGTCGATGTCGACGAGCCGCATCTGGATGTCGGCGATGCGGTGCGGATCGGTGGCGGTTTCCGCTTCAGCCAGAAGTGCAGCGCGCTCCTTGTCGGCGGAAAGCACGATTTCGATCAGCGAATCCTCGGTGCCCGGCGCTTCCTGCGCCACCTGGCCAAGCCGGGCGCTCTTTGGATAGGAGACCGAACCGGTCTCCGAGCCCAGCTCACCGGTGATGACCTTGAACAGCGTGGATTTGCCGGCGCCGTTGCGGCCGACGAGCCCGGCCTTGGTGCCCGCCGGAAGCGTCACGCTGGCGTTGTCGAGAAGGAGACGTCCGGCAACGCGGGCGGAAAGTTCGGTAATCGTGATCATGGCGGGGGTTTTGGCCGAAACCCTGTTTGTTGGCAAGGGCACCGATGGACCGGTATTTCGCTGTGCCGAGGGAAACAGAAGAGAATTGCACGCTCTGGTAGATCGTCGAGGCGGCGCCGCCGCCGGTCGCGATGATGCGACCGAACTTCGATCGGGAGAGCGAATGTCATGAGAGTAACGAGATTGACTTGGTCGATGCTGCTGTCGGCATCCGCGCTGATGATGCCACTCAGCGCCGGGGCGGTGGAGTTTACCTGCTGGAGCCCTGGCGGTGCCCTGTTGGCGAGCGCCGCCGGCGGCTACTGGACTGCGGAACGGATCGCCAACGCGATTCCGTTCGGGGAGACGATTGGCCGGGGCGAGGGTGGTCTCTCCGAACAACGTCGCGGCCTCAAGGATACCGAGGCGGAGCGAGCGCCGATCAATGACGCGCCCTATAAGTTCGGAGGCAAGCTGCTGTTTACGCTCGGCGGCGCGGATTACACGGCCAGCGCTCAGTTTGTCGCGGATGATCGGATCGTCATGAGTGCCGCCCATGCCGCCTGGGGCAACGGCAACCAGGCCACCAATATCCGCTTTTATCAAGGCTATGCGGGCGGTGGCGGAACTCTCTACCAAATCGACCGGGTGGCGGTGCTGTTGCGCTGGACCGAGGTGTCCGGGAACCCACCGAGCATGGCGCGGTCGCAGTTCGACTATTCGGTGATGCGCACCACCGCGGCATCCGCGGTCGGCAAATATGAACTCGGCATTGACGGCGCCCATGTCGATGACAATGTGACGATCACCGGCTACCCTGGGCGGCTTGATGGCGGCGAATACATGTATCGGGAAACGGCCCGCATCACCGTGCAGGCCGGCACCGCCTATGACGCCGGCCCACATCCCATGTATGGCGGCGGCGCAAGCGGCGGGGCGTGGTTCGTGACCGCCAACAACGTCCACAAGGCGGTCAGCGTCGTCTCCAGCGGCGCGCCGGACGGCGTCTACGGGCCGAGTTTCACCCAGGATACCGCCGATCTGATCGCCATCGTCAAGAACGGTTGCCCATGAATAGCAGCATACGGGCCGGCGGTCTCGCCGCATCGGCCTGGCGTCCGCAGAGGCATCCGCGCTGTTCAGGCGGCAGGGTCTGAATGGCGCGAGATGATCTGCAGCGATCTCTTGTTGAAAATGACGATGCGGTGCTGCCGCACGCCGATCAGCTGCTCGCTCTTCCAGGCCTGGAGCTGCGCATTGATGCGTGGCCGGCTGGCATTGATGAGCTGGCCCATGCGGCTCTGGGAGATCGATTTTTCGATGAGGATGCCGTCGCTGGTCGACCGTCCGTGCGAGGCGCCGAGATTGAGCAGGAGACGCGCAAGGCGAGTCTCCAGCGGGTAAAGCGCCATCCCTTCCGCGAACATAATGGTGCGGTGGAGCTTCCGGGCGATCGTCCGCATCAGATACGAAGACACCTGCGGGATCGCCGAGAGTTCGTTGAAGGTTTTTCGGTCGATTTCGAGCAGCCGCGTCGTTCCGCAGATCGCTGCGTTCGAGGAATGCCGGTAGTTGAGAGCGAACTCGATCTCGCCGACTGCGTCCCCCGGTTGAAGGTCGGAGAAAATCACCTCATTGCCTTCCTCGGATATAAAATAAAGATAGATGCCTCCGGATAGTATAATATAAAGTGTATCGCAAGGATCGCCGCTCAGAAACAGGGTCTGTTGATCTTTGTATACATTTATATTTGTCTTTTTTGCAAACGTAGAAATAACGGCGTCATCCGCGGCGCTAAATAACTCCATCTTTCTTATTTCGTCCGAAATCGTCGGATTCTTCATCGTTTTCATCTGCTCGTGACCACCCTGAAGTCGGAAACATGGCTGCCGTGTGTAGGGGCGATATTTAGCAAAAATGCAAATCAGGGTTGTTACCTGTGTGACATATTTTCAGATTTAAATATCCTAGGTTGTGCTTGTGCAAATGATGCTCCGCGGAAGCCGGTGCCGTGAGCACAGATGCCGTCACCGCATGGTGTGGTGGCGGCAACCCAAATGAGGAGATGTATTATGACCATTTATATGGGGCAGAAGGCGATCAAAGCCTTCAGCGCACAGGCAGCGGCGGCGGGCCAGCCCTACAGCCTCACGGTTCTCAACGAAAACGCGAAATGGCAGCAGTTTGCCCTGTTCCAGACGATCCCACAGGTTATCGGGCCGTCGGTCGACCCCCTGTCGCTGGCATGGATGGTCGGCGGCGCCGCCGCCGGTACCCCCGACCAGCCGAGCACGTCTTCCTTCAACTGGACGATCGATTATTCCGTGACGGTTGGCTACATTCAGCAGCAGGGTACGCCCGGCTCGCCGCGTTCCTTCCAGACAGCGAGCTCGGTCGGCGTCATGATCGACAACCAGAATCAGGTGCCGGTGACCTATCAGGGGCCGTTCCCCTATGGCGCTCCCGGTTTTCCGGCGGGGCCGTCCGACGCGACCAAAGGCCTCATCCTCGCCAAGGCCGACGACACCATTCCGACCGTCCTGGTGCAGGCCAGCAAGAACGTCTATCTGAATGTCGGCATCGCCATGGCCACCAAGCCGACGATCGCGGTCCAGCTCGAACCCAGCCTCTTGTACCAGTTCACCCCGAAGCCGAAATATTACATCCTCGCCGGCTCTTTCGTCCAGGGACAGGTGATCGACACCGCCACGTCTTCGGCGGCCTACGAGGTGAGCTTTGCCGGTGTCACGGATGTCTCCGTTCGGTTCACGCAGAAGAACCAGTTCGTGCCGGCATAATTCCGCCGGCCTGCTGGTAGGACAAGAGGGCGGCCGTCGGACGTATTGCTATCAGTCGCCGATCTTCGTTCGCAAAACAGAAAGGCCGTGGGAAACCGCGGCCTTTCTGTTTTGGAAACCCTACCCCTCGGAGGATGATCGTTTAGGCGCTCCGCCGTGAAGCGCGACGATCATTCGCGGATTGGCCTTGGCCGTTTCAAGCGCCGTCCCGGCCTGCAAGCGCAGTTCTTGCGGTGAAAAGGCGTCTGCGGTCAGCGCCGCACCGACCGAAAGACCGATCCCGCTCGTACCATCGGAGGCGGCGAAGACGAGATTGTCGGTGATCGAGGCGATCAGCCGTTCGGCGATCGGCTGCACGCTGTCGCGGCCGACGTCGCGGAAGACGAAAGCGAAATCGCCCTTGCCGATACGCGCCAGGAAATCGTTTTTCTTGATCGCCTTGCGGAAGATCGAGGCGGCCTTCTTGACGATCCGGTTGACGGTGGGATCGCCGTAGGTACGGGCGAAATGCGGCAGGTCGGTGATCGTCACCAGGAACAGCGCGGTATCGCGGCTGTCGGCATCGACGCCGTAGAGGGCCTCCAGCCGTTCGGCAAGCGCCGCATGATTCGGCAGCGAGGTCAGCCGGTCGCGCAGGGTCACCGAGCGGGCAACCGACGCTTCGCGTTCGGCCTTGACGAGACGATCGGCACCGGAGCGAAGAATGGCTTCCAGTTCGGTTTCGGCGACCACGGCATCGGAGAGCGAAACGCTTAAGTATTCGATTTCGGCCAGAATATCCTCAGGTCCCGCGGTGCTGTCCTGGCGCAAGCTGCGGGCGACGGTTTCCAGCACCCGGCTGAAACCCTTTTTCTGGGCAACGCCGCTTGCCATCTTGTCCCGGAGTTCCAGCAGCAGCTTTATTTCCTGATCGCGACCTCTGACCGGCATGAGTGCCACGAAGGCCGGAAGCTGATGACGCAGCCCCATCTCGTCGAGCACCGTCTGCGAAGGACCGGCCGTGAGCGCCAGCACTTCGCGCGACAGGGCGGGGTCGCCGCCCAGGAGCGCCTCGTGGAAGAGTTCGTAATTGCGCGGCAGGCCGCTCACGTCCAGCTTCGCCATCAGCTGGACGACAGCCTGCAGGCTGCGATCCTGTGCCATTCTGCTCACTTCGCCGGCCATCTCTCGTCTCCACAGGTGTTCTATAGTGCGACAAGGAATGTGGGACCGGCTTTAACATTTGCTGAAAAGGGCCGGATCGTCGGGAGTTACGGTTAAGGGACCGTCGAAACGGTCGATCGAATGCGATCCATGAAATTTCCTGATTGGATTCAAAAGGCAATTTGCTTTCAATATCGCCAGCCGAATGTCTAGATCAGGAGCCTGCCGTGACCCGTATTCTCTATTCGCTCTGCGGCGCCGACGAGAGCCGCCCGTTTTCACCGCATTGCTGGAAAGTCGTACAGGCGCTTGCTCACAAGGGCCTCGATTTCATCGAGAAGCCGACGCCGTTTACCGAGATACCCAGCCTCGAAGGCGGGTTTTCGAAGACGGTACCGATCCTGAGGGACGGCAACGAACTGATCCGCGACAGTTTCGAGATCGCGCTCTATCTGGAAGAGGCCTACCCGGACCGGCCGACGCTGTTCGGCGGCCCGGCCGGCAAGGCGCTTGCCCGGTTCGTCGAGGGTTTTTCCCAGATGGTGGTGCATACGGCGATCACCAAGATCGCGGTCAAGAATATTCATGACATGCTCGGGGAGACCGACCAGGTCTATTTCCGCGCCAGCCGCGAGGCCCGGCTCGGCAGGACGCTGGAGGAGATGGAAGCGAGCCGCCAGGCCGAGATCGACGGTTTCGCGCCAAAACTGGAGCCGATCCGCCACACCCTGAAATATCACGACTTCATCGGCGGCGACGGCCCGCTTTTTGTCGACTATATCCTGTTCGGGGCGCTGCAATGGATGCGCGTCACCGCCGGCGCCAAGGTGTTTTCCGATGACGACCCGGTCGGGTTGTGGTTCGAACGCTGCCTCGACCTGCATAATGGCGTCGGGCGCAGTGTGACAGCGGCGTGAAATTGCCCGAACCCCCTTGTTTCCAGTGAAAGGGGCGGGTAAAGACCGCCCACTTTCCCCCTTAACCACGGGGCCACAGGAAACGAAGGATAGAACGATGGCGATTGAACGCACGTTTTCGATGATCAAGCCGGATGCCACCAAGCGCAACCTCACGGGCGCCATCACCAAGGTGTTTGAAGACAATGGCCTGCGCGTCATCGCTTCCAAGCGCGTCTGGATGAGCAGGCGCGAAGCGGAAGGCTTCTACGCCGTTCACAAGGAACGTCCGTTCTTCGGCGAACTGGTCGAAGGCATGACCTCCGGCCCGACCATCGTTCAGGTTCTGGAAGGCGAAAACGCCATCCTGAAGAACCGCGAGATCATGGGCGCCACCAACCCGGCCAACGCTGACGAAGGCACCATCCGCAAGACCTTCGCGCTGTCGATCGGCGAGAACTCGGTTCACGGTTCCGACGCTCCGGAAACCGCTGCGCAGGAAATCGCCTACTGGTTCTCCGAAACCGAGATCGTCGGCTGATCTAAGCCCGTCTCGACGGACGATTTTGATGAAACCGGGGCTTTGGCCCCGGTTTTTTCGTTCAGGGATATTCGGCTTCCGTCTGTCACCTCACGCCGGGCAGTCGTCGGGCTGGGCGTAGTCGAGCGTCCCGTCCGGCTTGAAGACATCGGGGTTCCGCTCATAACCGGCTCCGAGCACCAGCGGCTTGCTGGGAAGCACCGACTGGTCGACGTCCGAGACGAGCTGGGTCTTCAATTCCTGCAATGTCCGGCCGCCCGCATCCACCAGCCGGATATCCACGGAATAGGGTTTGTCCTTGCGCACGCAGCGGACATTGGGGCTCTGCAGGGTGATCTTGTTCCATGCGGGGAAGATCTGTTCGTTGATGACGATCGGATCGCCGCCGGCGGGGTCGTCGAATTTGGCGATTGCCACGGTTCCGTCCGGGATCGGCCCGGTCTTGTTGAGCGTCACGAGATAGGTGGCGCTGGCGACCCGGTAATTGAACACGAAGATATGCCCGCTCACCTCCACTAGCTTTTCGGTTTCCCGCTGGCATGCGGAAAGGGCAAGGGCTGCAAGGCTGAGAACCATAAACCGGCGCATCATGACGCGGCCTCCTTCTTCCTGCGATGATAATGGCGGCTGGCTTTGACCCGGTTGCCGCACACCGCCATGTCGCACCAGGTACGGCTGCGGTTGCGGCTTCGGTCGAGGAACAGCCAGCCGCAACTGCCGCAGATCTTCATCCGCGAAATCTCTTCGTCGGCAAGCAGCCTGAGCGCCGAATGGGCGGTCGCCGCCTCCAGCGAATTCCTCTCCGCACGGCGAAGGATCGCCGCCGTCGCTTCGAGGAAATCGGCAAGCAATGTCGGCCCATCGTCGCCGAGAACCCGGGCGCGAAAATAGCGGTCGATCGCTTCGCGTAGCGTGAGAAACGGCGTGTGGTTCTCAGCTCGGACGGGCGCAAGATCGCCGAACAGCGTCCGTTCGGCCGAGAACTTTTCGGCGGCTTCCGGAAAGGCGTGCATCTGCTGCGGTTCCGCAAACCGGTCGATGCTGCGTGTCGGATCGAAGCGCAGGATGACGCTGTTGGCAACATCCAGCGCCAGCGCGCCGCCGGCAAAACGATGCGGGGTCCAGGAAAAGCTCATGCGATATTATAACTGGTAAAATACAGTTGACCAGTTATATTCGTTATCGCTATCGGAGTGCCCATGGCCTATCTCTTGCAGCAACTGGCGAACGCGGTTCCGCTGGCGGCGCTCTATGCGACGCTCGCCTTCGGGTATGCGATCGCCTTTGCCGTGACGAAGC
Source organism: Neorhizobium sp. BETTINA12A (assembly GCF_023006485.1). NCBI lineage: Bacteria > Pseudomonadati > Pseudomonadota > Alphaproteobacteria > Hyphomicrobiales > Rhizobiaceae > Neorhizobium > Neorhizobium sp. BETTINA12A. Next base: position 11,764 of record NZ_JALBGW010000028.1, on the reverse strand, counting down.
GGGCCGACATCACCTATGGCGCGATCTTCGCCTTTTCCGGCCATCTCTACCTGCTCTTCGCCCATTTCAGCTGGAACCGGTTGTGGCTGATCCTGCCGGCCGCATTGGGGCTCGGTGCTGCGGCCGGGATCGCCGGCGGCATAGGGGCAGGGGTAGCGATCGGGCAATTCGTCATGCGCCCGCTTGCAAAAATCTCACCGAATGCCGTGATCGTCGCCTCGCTCGGCGTGCTGATGGTGCTGATGGAGAGCGCTCGCATCGCCGCCGACACCCGCGAACTCTGGCTGCCGCCCTTCCTCAACGACGCGGTCGTCTTCTGGCACGCAGACGGCTTTCCGGTGACGCTGACGCTGATCCAACTCGCCAACGTTGCCATCATGCTGGCGGCCATCGGCGCGGGCTATCTGATCTTGACGCGCACCCATTGGGGCCGCATGTGGCGAGCAGTCTCGGACGATCCGCTGGCGGCGGAGCTCTCCGGCACCAATTCCGCGCGGGTCTTCGTCGTGGCCTACGCGGCGGCAGCGTTTTATGCCTCGATCTGCGGCGTGCTCGCGACCTCACACTACGGCACGATGGATTTTGGCGCCGGCTTGCTGTTCGGCCTGAAAGTGGTGTTGATCGCTGCGGCCGGCGGCCATTCAAACCCGCTGCGTGCCGCCGCCGGCGCCGCTGTCATAGGTTTTGCCGAAACGCTCTGGAGCGGCTACGGCCCGATCGTCTGGCGCGACCTGGTGATCGTCGCCATGCTGGTCCTGGTTTTGGTGATGAGCCGGCGGGAGCGGGTGGTGCCTTAGATCACCGCCACTTGTCGCGCGCAGTGTCGTCCGCGTCCTTGGCGGCGATCCAGTCGCCTTGACTGCCGTCGGCGGCGTGTTCCTTCTTCCAGAACGGGGCCGAGGTCTTCAAAAAATCCATGACGAAATTGGCGCCGTCGAAGGCGGCCTGCCGGTGTGGTGCGGCGGCGATGACCAGCACGATGTTTTCGCCGGGCATGATCTTGCCGAAACGGTGGATGGCGGTGAGACCGAGCAGCGAAAAGCGATCGATCGCCAGTTCGCCGATGCGAAACATCTCCGCTTCCGCCATGCCTGGATAGTGTTCGAGTTCGAGTGCCGACAATGCACCCTGTTCGTCGCGGCAGAGGCCGGTGAAGGTGACGACGGCGCCCACGTTCTTGCGGCCGGCGGTCAATGCCGAGATTTCGGCTTGCAGGTCGAAGTCGGTCGACTGGACGCGAATGGTGGGAGCGGTCATGGGCAACCCCTTCCTCTCCGCGCTGGGGAGAAGTGGGATGTTCCGCAACTGGCGCCGGCCCCAGTCATTGTCACCCGCCCGTCATCGGTGGAAAAATGCCGATCTCCCGCGCGCCGGCGATCGGTTCGTCGTGTTCGGCATGTTCCTGGTTGATGGCCACCCGGATGACGTCAGGGAACTGCAGGGCGTTTTCATATTCCTCGCCGAGCGTCGTCAGATGGGTGAGCAAATCACGAACGGTGACGACGCTTGCCGGCAGGTCGAGGTCTTCCTCTTGCCTGCCGATCCGTTCGCGCACCCAGGCGAAATAGACGAGTTTGACGGTCATTCTTCGTCCACCAGATGTTTGACGCCGGCCTTGAAATAATCATAGCCGGTATAGAAGGTCAGGAACGCGGCGATCCACAGAAGCGCGATGCCCATCTGGGTCGTGTAGGGCACGATCTTGTCGCCGGCAGGCCCTGCCAGCAGGAAGGCGATCGCCACCATCTGGATCGTCGTTTTCCACTTGGCGATGCGCGTCACCGGCACGGAGACCTTCAGAGCGGCAAGATATTCGCGCAGGCCCGAGACGAGGATTTCGCGGCAGAGAATGGTGATTGCCGCCCAGAGCGACCATCCCGCGATCGTCTGGTCGGCGGCGAGCAGCAGCAGCACCGCAGCGACCAGCAGCTTGTCGGCGATCGGGTCGAGCATGCGGCCGATATTCGACGTTTGGTTCCAGATGCGGGCGAGGTACCCGTCGAGATAGTCGGTGATCGAGGCGACGGCAAACAGAACCAGCGCCGTCCAGCGCGCCACATCGGAGCTTTCAAGCTGCCCCTCGATGAAGAAGCAGCCGACGATGATCGGCACGGCCACGATGCGCGCATAGGTCAGAAGATTGGGGATATTGTATGCGCGCGACGCCATGGGGAGCCTTCCGGATGTTTGCTCCTAGTTGATGTGTTGAGGCCAAGGCGTCAACAGGGTTTCGCGGCTTTTTTGCAGCCGATGGCGTCATGCCGATTTAGCCAGCCCGGTTCTCGTGGAAATGGTTGTAGATCTGTTTGGCGACAGCCTCGGAAATGCCCTCGACCGCCATGAGGTCGGTCAGACCCGCGCGCGACACCGCCTTCGCCGTGCCGAAGTGCTGCAAAAGCTTGCGCTTGCGGCCGGGTCCGATCCCTGAAATCTCGTCGAGCGGGTTCTTGACCATCTCCTTCTTGCGCCTTGCCCGGTGCGAGCCGATCGCAAACCGATGCGCTTCGTCCCGCATGCGCTGGATGAAATAGAGGACCGGATCGCGCGGCGGCAGCGAGAAATCGGATCGGCCGTCGGCGAAGAACCGCTCGCGGCCGGCGTCCCGGTCGACGCCCTTGGCGACGCCGATCGCGGTCACCACGTCGCGGATGCCGAGTTCGTCGAGAATGGCACGTACCGCGCTCATCTGCCCCTGGCCGCCGTCGATGAGGATCACGTCCGGCCAGGCGGGGAAGGCGGCATCGGCCGCATCCTCGGCGCTGGCGCCAGCAACGGCGGTGCGGTCGGGAATGCCCTCTTCCTTGAGGAGGCGCGAGAAGCGGCGGGTCATCACTTCCCGCATCATGCCAAAATCGTCGCCGGGAGTGATGTCGGTCGATTTGATGTTGAACTTGCGGTACTGGCTCTTCACGAAGCCTTCCGGCCCCGCCACGACCATGCCGCCGACGGCATTGGTGCCCATGATATGTGAGTTGTCGTAGATCTCGATGCGGCGCGGCACGGAGGACAGGCCGAAGGTCTCGGCGAGCCCCTGCAGCAGGCGGGCCTGCGACGAGGTTTCGGCAAGCCGGCGGCCATGCGCCTCGCGGGCATTGGCCAGCACGTGGTCGGTCAGGTCCTTCTTCTCGCCGCGCTGGGGCACGGAGATCGTCACCTTATGGCCGGCCTTTTCAGAAAAAGCCTGGGCGAGCAGATCCTGTTCCTCGACGGTTTCCGAGAGCAGGATCTGCTTCGGCACCGGCTTGTCGTCATAGAACTGGGCGAGGAAGGCGTTGAGCACTTCCGGGCCGGAAAGCTGCGGGTCGGCCTTGGGGAAATAGGCGCGGTTGCCCCAGTTCTGGCCGGTCCTGAAGAAGAACACTTGGATGCAGGACATGCCGCCCTCGTTGTAGATGGCGAAGACATCCGCCTCCTCGACGCCGGCCGGGTTGATGCCCTGGTGGCTCTGGACGTGGCTGAGCGCCGCCAGCCGGTCGCGATAGATCGCGGCGCGCTCGAAATCCAGGTCCTCGGAGGCTTCCGTCATCTGGCGGGCGATCGCCGACTTGACGTTCTGGCTCTTGCCGGAAAGGAAATCCTTGGCTTCCTCGACCAGCGCCGCATAACCCTCGTCGCTGATCTCGCGGGTGCAGGGGCCCGAACAGCGCTTGATCTGGAAGAGCAGACAGGGGCGGGTGCGGGTCTCGAAGACGCTGTCGGTGCAGGTGCGCAGCAGGAAGGCGCGCTGCAGCGAATTGATGGTGCGGCCGACGGCGGCCGCCGACGCGAAGGGGCCGAAATAATCGCCTTTGCGCGCCCGCGCGCCGCGATGCTTGAAGATCGCCGGAGCCCGGTGGTCGCCGGTGATCATGATATAGGGAAAGGATTTGTCGTCGCGCAGAAGAACGTTGAAGCGCGGCCGCAGGCGCTTGATGAGATTGGCCTCGAGCAGCAACGCCTCGGTTTCCGTCCGCGTCGTGACGAATTCCATATGGGTGGTTTCGCGCACCATCTTGGCGATGCGGTTGGAATGGACGCGGCCCTGCGCATAATTGCCGACGCGTTTCTTGAGGCTGCGCGCCTTGCCGACGTAAAGCACGTCTTGCGCATCGTTGAACATCCGGTAGACGCCCGGCGCGTTCGGCAGGTGCTTGACGAATTCGGCGATCAGGTCGGCGCCCTTCAGGCCGCTGTCGTTCTTCCAGCCTTCGTTCCAGTCGATCGACGCAGCGGGGCCCTGGGCCGGCTCGGCCACCAGCACGTCGTCGTCGTCTTCTTCCGTCTCGTCGTAGAGAACGCCGCCGTCGGGCAGCTTCGTTCCGTTCATTCCTAGTCTCCGCCGGATGTCGGCATCCGGCCATCACCGATTCGAACCATGCGTCCATGACATGTGCCGACGACGGCAGCTTGTCAAAATATTGCGCTGAAGCGGCCCGATTCCCTGCGCAAAGGCCGCTGCCGGAGAAATAGTGTCTCGGGGCAGATTTTGAAAGCGCTGGCAAAAATTCCGCCCATGCTCTTGACGAAGGCCGAAATGGCCGTTCCCGCGGTGGAATATTTAAGGCAGAAATCCGGCGGCCGACGCCGGCCGTCCGCCTGCGGAGAGGCGAAATACGTCCGTGTTTCTGCTCAAGTTTTGATTTCTACAAGCGGCCGATCCGGTTTTGCTGCGAATACAAGTCGAACTTGGCGAGTGGCGCCCGCGCTGGTTCGCGCTGACAAGTGTATTGACTGAGTTGTGCTTTGGATTTAAGAAGTAATTTATAAATGTAAAAATATTTATATTTAAAGTAAGCATTGCTTAAGGTTAATCAAACGTGTGTTGCGATACAGCAACATCAAATTTTGGCCTTCTGTGTGCCACAATCAATTCACATTTCGGCTCTTTCTATTCCTCAATTGCCCTCCACATTCCGTTTCAGCGGGCAGGGAACAAATGTGTCGCCAACCATGTTGTCGCGGCGAATTCCCGGCGCAGCAGTAAAAGGAGAAAATGTATGCGTACTCTCATCGCAACTCTGATGGCCTCGGCAGTCAGCTTCATCGCCATCTCCGCGGCCAATGCCGCTGATGCCGTCGAACAAATTCCGCAGGCCCCGGTTGCAACCGAAGAGCCGGCCCCGGCTGCCAGCTGGCAGGGTTTCTATCTCGGTGGTTATGGTCAGTATGACTGGGGTCGCTTCGGTAGCGGCGACCGCGACGGCCAGTTCGGCGGCGGTGCTTATACGGGCTATAACTTCCAGAGCGGTTCGATCGTTTACGGTGTCGAAGCAGACGTCGGTTACAACGGCACGAAGAGCACCACGGACGATGGCTTTGAAGGCAAGGCTGGCTGGAACGGCTCGGTTCGTGGCCGCGTCGGCTACGACCTCAACCCCTTCCTGATCTACGGTACGGCCGGCCTCGCTCTGCAGGACAACGAACTGCGTGACGCGACCTCGTCCGACAGCAAGACCGGCGTAGGTTACACGGTCGGTGCCGGTGCCGAAGCCTTCATCACCAACAACGTCACCGCTCGTGTCGAATACCGCTACACGGATTACGGTTCGGACAGCTACTCGCTCGATTCCGGTTCGGTCTCGAAGGGCTTCGACGACCACAGCGTCAAGGTCGGTATCGGCGTGAAGTTCTAAGTTCAATAGCCTTAACAGGCTGGGGAAAGCCCGGGCTTCGGTCCGGGCTTTTTTTGTTTTTAGGCTGCCGATTTCATCGCGGTATAGGAAGCGAAGCGCTTGGTGAAGACGTCCGGCCAGGAGGCAAGTTCCGGCCGGCCCGCGGCCCATTGCCCGTTGAAGCGCAGATCGAGGTAACCGATCAACGCAGCCAGCGCGAAATGGCCGCCATGCAGTTTCTTGCCGGTTTTCGGCAGGTTATTCTCGAGGTGATCGAGCCCCCGCACGACCTTGCCCCACTGTTTGTCGATCCATGGCTGGTGGACCTTGTCCTCGTCGCGCGAGCGGCGCTCGTAGACGATTGCCAGAAGGCAATCCGTGATGCCGTCGCAGAGCGCTTCCAGCACTTCCGCCTCGGTGCGCTTGGCGTCCTTCTTCGGATAGAGCTTGCCGCCCGACTGGCGATCGAGCCAATGCATGATCGCGATGCTGTCGTAGATCGGCGGCTCGCCTTCACGAAGCAGGACAGGGATCTTGCCGAGCGGGTTGTTGCTCACCAGTTCTGGCGGAGCCGCGTTGGTGTCGGTCTTCACCTCGGTGATCCCGATGCCGAGATGGCGCGCCGCCATGCGCACCTTGGCGGAATAGGGCGAGGCCGGGGAATAAAGCAGCTTCATGATCTTTCCTTCTCGACGAACTTCAGCGCGCCGTCATTTCGCGGGCGGCAGGGTGATCTGGCTGACCTTGCAGCTGTCGCGGTCGACCTCAGCGCAATCACGGAATTGCAGATCCTTGGTGAAACAGATGCGCACCTCTTCCAGCTGACGGCCCTCGCAGCTCGTCGAGATGCCGCGGTGGCTCATGCCCGGATTGGCGGCAACGAATTTCTCTTCGATCTGGTCGGCCGACAGCGTCATGGCCGAGTCGCCGCGGGACAGATCGGCGGGCAGTTTGATCCGCGAAAAGGCCTCACGGACCTTTTCGAAATAATCAGCCTGGCTGAGCCCGGTGCAGCTTCCGTGCTTGCGCCACTGATGTCCGATCAGGCCCATCGACGGCATGATGTCGAAGAGCGGTTTGCCGAGCGACTGCGGCACACGGCCCGGCTCCTTCGTCTCGCAGAAATCCGGATAGCCCTTTTCGTATTGCGGCCACAGCCCGTGGACGATGAAACGGAAATCCTTGTCCGTGCTGCATTGCTGGTCGTTTTTGCCGCCGCTCTGCGAAGCGCAGAAGGTTGGCGACCAGGAAAGCGACAGGACGTAGAAATCGAACTGTCCCGCGTGATCCTGCCGATTGTCCGATCGGCGCTCCTGGGCGGAGGCGGTGGATGCGAAAAGCGCGAGAAAAAGGAAAGCGATAAAACGGTTGGTCATCGGCCGGCCCCCTGCAATGCGCGGCACCATGGGCGGGAAGCCACGCCTGGTCAAGACTCCGAATCGAGGTCGTTGTCGACGGTCTCGCCGGTCAGCCAGAAGGCTCGCTGCGAGGCGAACCGATCCTGCGCCAGGATGGTTTTCAACGTCGGCAGAAGCGTGTGCAACTCCTCCTTCAGCGTGAAGGGCGGGTTGACGATGATGAGGCCGGAGCCGGACAACCCGGTCGTCTCGCGGTCGCTTTGAACGGTCAACTCGGCGCACAGCATTTTCGGGATGTCCAGCGCCTTCAGCTCATCGTGAAAGGCCCTGAGCGGCGCGCCCTTCTTGATCGGATACCAGAGGCAGAAGGTGCCGCCTTGAAAGCGGCGCCAGCCGATCGACAGGCCTTTCACCAGCCGCCTGTATTCGCCTTCTTCCTCGAAAGGCGGATCGACGAGGACGATTCCGCGCTTTTCCTTCGGCGGCAGATGGGCGCCGAGCGCCAGCCAGCCGTCGAGTTCGGTGGCGCGCACCTGGAAATCGCCTTCGAAAAGGTTGTGCAGGCGATTGAAGTCTTCCGGATGCAGTTCCATTGCCGACAACCGGTCCTGAGGGCGGAACAGCATGCGGGCAAGTTTCGGCGAGCCGGGATAAAGTTTCAGCGCGCCGGTCGGGTTCAGTTCCCTGACCGCCGTCAGATAGGGCTCCAGCAGGTCCGCGACCTTTGCCGGCAGGTCCGCTTCCATCAGCCGGCCGATGCCGTCGCGCCATTCACCGGTCTTCTGCGCCTCATCCGAGGAAAGGTCGTAAAGCCCGATGCCGGCATGGGTATCCAGCAGGCGAAAAGCCTTGTCCTTGTTCTGCGCATAGCGGATCAACCGCGCCAAAACCGCGTGTTTGAGGACATCGGCAAAATTGCCCGCGTGATAGATATGCCGGTAGTTCATCGTTGCTGGTGTCTCGCTTGAATTAAATTGATGCGCTGCAAATCACGCTTTTTGCGGACGTCAGCTTGCAATATAGAAAAGCCATGAACGTTGCGACCCCGATTACCGCGAAAACCCCAATCGCCCCAGAAAAGTCCGGCCACAATTCCGTCGGACACACCGTCTGTCCGCACGACTGTCCGTCGGCCTGCGCACTGGACATAGATCTCACCGCCGACGGCCGAATCGGCCGCGTGCGCGGGGCTGCCGACAACAGCTATACGGCCGGCGTCATCTGCGCCAAGGTCGCCCGCTATTCCGAGCGGCTCTACCATCCCGGCCGGCTGATGCACCCGAAGCGCCGCTTGGGCGCCAAGGGCGAGGGGAACTGGCAGGAGCTGTCCTGGGAGGCCGCACTCGACGAGATCGCTAACGCCTTCGTCAAGGCGGAGGCGAGATACGGATCGGAAGCGATCTGGCCCTATTTTTATGCCGGCACGATGGGCCAGGTGCAGCGCGATTCGATCGAGCGCCTGCGGCATGCGAAAAAATACTCCGGCTTCTTCGGCACGATCTGCACCAACATGGCCTGGACCGGTTACGTGATGGGAACCGGCGCTCTGCGCGGTCCCGATCCGCGTGAGATGGCAAAGTCCGATTGCGTGGTGATCTGGGGCACCAACGCCGTCTCCACGCAGGTCAACGTCATGACCCACGCGGTGAAGGCCCGCAAGGAGCGCGGCGCCAAGATCGTCGTCATCGACATCTACGACAACCCGACGATGAAACAGGCCGATATGGCGCTGACCGTGCGCCCCGGCACCGACGCAGCACTCGCCTGCGCCGTCATGCACGTCGCCTTTCGCGACGGATATGCCGACCGCGCCTACATGGCGCGATATGCCGACGACCCGGCCGGCCTCGAAGCGCATCTGAAGGCGAAGACGCCGGAATGGGCCTCCGCCATCACCGGCCTGTCGGTCGAAGAGATCGAGACCTTCGCCCGCCTTGTCGGCACGACCCAGAAAACCTTCTTCCGGCTGGGCTACGGGTTTGCCCGGCAGAGGAACGGCACGGTCGCCATGCATGCGGCACTGTCGATCGCGACCGTGCTCGGCTGCTGGCAGTACGAGGGCGGCGGCGCTTTTCACAACAACGGCGAGATCTTTAGGCTCAACAAGTCCGAGCTGATGGGCACGGCCTATGCCGATCCCGATATCCGCCAGCTCGACCAGTCGCAGATCGGCCGGGTGCTAACCGGCGACGCGGAAGCGCTGCGTGACCGTGGGCCGGTGACGGCCATGCTGATCCAGAACACCAATCCGATGAACGTCGCCCCAGAACAGCGCCTCGTCCGCCAGGGCTTCTTGCGCGACGACTTGTTCGTCGCGGTGCACGAGCAGTTCATGACCGATACGGCTGAGGTCGCCGATATCGTCCTGCCAGCCACCATGTTCGTCGAGCATGACGATCTTTACCGCGCCGGTGGCCAGCAGCATATCCTGCTCGGGCCAAAGCTGGTCGAGCCGCCGTCGACGGTGCGCACCAACCTCTTCGTCATCGAGGAACTGGCCAAGCGCCTCGGCGTCGATCATTTTCCTGGTTTCGGCCTCGACGAACGCCAGCATATCGACCGCATTCTGAAGGCCAGCCACTGGGGCGCCTACGAGGATCTGGCGCGGACCAAATGGATCGATGCGCAGCCGGATTTCGAAACCGCCCATTACATCAAGGGGTTTGGTTATCCGGACGGAAAATTCCGCTTCAGGCCGGACTGGGCGAACGGCCCGTCGCCGGACAAGCCGCCGAAAAATGTCGGGCCGCTGGGACCGATCGGCGAACTGCCGGTCTTCCCCGACCAGGTCGATGTCATCGAAGTGGCGGACGAGGCGCATCCCTTCCGGCTGGCGACGTCCCCGGCTCGCAGCTTCCTCAACTCCTCCTTCACCGAGACCAAGAGCTCGTACGAGCGGGAAGGGCGGCCGGAAGTGATGATCGAGCCGACCGATGCGGAGCGCCTCGGCATCGTCGACGGCGATATCGTCCGGCTCGGCAACACCCGCGGCGAAATCCGCCTACATGCAAGGCTGGTGGCTGGCGCGAGGCCGGGCGTGCTGATCGCCGAGGGGCTGTGGCCGAACCGCAAACACCTCGACGGCGAGGGTATCAACGTGCTGACCGGCGCCGACGCCGTGGCGCCCTATGGCGGGGCGGCCTTCCACGACAACAAGGTATGGCTTCGCAAGGACGCAGCATGACCGGGCAGAATGATCGGGTGAAGCTCGTCAGCGAGAAGACGTTGTCGGACGGCTGGACGCGGCTTTCGAGCTACGAACTCGACTATGCCGATCGCAGCGGCGAGACGCACCGCCTGCATCGCGAAATCTACCATAAGTCCGAGGCCGCCTGCATCCTTCTCTACGATGCGAAGCGCGACATGGTCGTGCTGGTGAAGCAGTTCCGATTGCCCGCCTATCTGACCGGCAAGCCGGCATGGATGGTCGAAGTGCCGGCCGGGCTGCTCGACGAGGACCACCCGGAAGAGGCGATCCGGCGCGAAGCGATGGAGGAAACCGGCTACCGCCTGCGGGATGTGCGGTTTGTCTTCAAGGCATTCATGTCGCCAGGCGCGATCACCGAACTCGTGCATTTCTTCCATGCGCCGATCGATCTTTCCGACCGGGTGAACGGTGGCGGCGGGCTTGCCGAGGAGCACGAGGATATCGAGGTTCTCGAACTGCCGCTCGACGAGGCGTTTGCGATGATCGCCAACGGCGACATCATCGATGCGAAGACGATCATGATGCTGCAATGGGCGGTGATAAACCGGGCATCGTTCGCCGCCTGATGTAGGCGGTGTCGCGGTAGAGGCTTGAAACGTCGATAAACCCGGTCGCCTGTTGTTTCAGTCGCCGCGTGATTGTGATTTGACCTTGAGCCGCCCGGATTTCACATGAATGTCACGAATGGCGGCTAAGCGCTGCCTCTTGATAATCATCCTTATATGGTCAGGAGAAAGCCATGTGGCTCGGCAATTTCACCCTCGTTCTGCCGAACGAGGTAGTGAATTCAGGTTCTGTGCGGATTGAAGATGGCGTGATCGCTGAAATCCGCGCCGAACCGGTCGCGGGCGCGGTGATCGACGGTGGCGGGCGCCTGCTGATGCCGGGCTTCGTCGATCTGCATGGCGACATGATCGAGCGCGAGATCGCGCCGCGGCCGAACGCCCAGATGCCGATCGACTTCGGCATCCACGAGCTGGACAAGAAACTCGCTGCCGCCGGTGTCACCACGGCCTACGCAGCCGTTTCCTTCGCCACCGAAAGCGTCTACGGCCATGTCCGCTCGCTGGAAACGACCTCGGCCATCATCGAGGGCATCAACCGCCTGGGCGACAACCTGCTGATCGACCACCGCGTTCACGCCCGCTACGAGATCACCAATGTCGGCGCGGCGCCGGCTCTGGAACGGCTGCTGAAGGCCGATGAAATTGACATGGTATCGCTCACCGACCATACGCCGGGCCAGGGCCAGTACAACAACATCGCCGCCTATGTCGCCAGCATTTCCGAACGCCGGGCGATTTCCGAGGAAATGGCCGCCGAGATTGTGCAAAAGCGCATTGCCATGCGCAACGATCCGCAGATCGAGGTGAAGCTGAAGGAAATCGTTTCGCTCTCCTTGCAACACGGCCTGTCGCTCGCTTCCCATGACGACGACAGCATCGAGAAGGTGGCCGAGATGTTCGATCTCGGCGTCACGATCAGCGAGTTCCCGGTGACGCTGCCGGCCGCCGAAGAGGCCCGCCGCCGCGGGCTTTGGACGCTGATGGGCGCCCCGAATGCGCTGCGTGGCAAGTCCATGTCAGGCAATCTGAGCGCGCTCGACG
>NZ_JALBGW010000289.1:0-2849 GCF_023006485.1 Neorhizobium sp. BETTINA12A | reverse complement strand
AGTTTTAGTTTGATGAGGGGGCTAAGCGTCTGGACCAGCGTCGGCGGTTCGATGCGCAGCCGCCTTGCGAGCGCGATCTGGCTGATGCCGGGGTAACGGCGGATCAGGAGCAGCACGCCGCCCTGGACCGGCGTGACGGCGAGCGAGCGGGCGCGAAACCAGTTCTGCCAGTGGATGCCGAACAGCGCCTGCAGGCGGCGGATGCGGATGCCGACGACACCGTCGAGAAGGACGGCATGGCCGTCCCTTTCTGCCAATGGGTTCGGCTCCGAACTCATGTCTTGTCCCAGTTGCCGTAGACCTTCACGTCCATCGAACCGATGCCTTCGAACCTGCCGTGCAGCACGTCGCCGGGAGCGATCGGGGCGACGCCTTCCGGCGTGCCGGTCATGATGATGTCGCCCGGATAAAGCGTGTAGGCCTTGCTGGCGAATTCGATCAGCTTCTGGACGTTGAAGATCAGCATGCTGGTGTTCGACTTCTGCCGGCTCTCGCCGCCGATCGTCAGTTCGAAATCGAGATTGTTCGGGTTCGGGATCTCGTCTGCGGTGACCACATACGGTCCGAGCACGCTGAACGTGTCGAGCGACTTGCGGTAGCTGCGCTCTTCAGGGCCGCGGATGGTGATGTCGTAACAGATCGCATAACCGGCGACGTAATCCAGCGCATCGGCTTCCGACACGCGAAAACCTTTTTTGCCGATGATCACGGCAAGTTCGATCTCGTGGTCGGTGCGCCGGTCTGCCCAGTCGACCACGACGCCTTCCGAGGGGCCGACCAGCGAGCTCACCGCCTTCAGGAACACGCCCGCCTCGGCGATCGGCTTGATCTTCATGCCGTGATGCAGCTGGTCGCTGTCCAGCACTTCGTCGAGATGGAGCCGGTAGTTGACCGGGGCGCCGACGATCTTGCCCGGATTGGCGATCGGGCTGAGAAGCGCGACCTCGGACAGCGGCTTCGACGGCGCGGTCTTCGCCATCTCTTCCATGGCGGGGCGCAACTCGGCGAAATGCGCCATGAACTGGTCGCCGTGGGGGAAGGGGTAACGGTAGTTCGGCAGGCGATCGAGGACGCTCGTGACATCCTTCACCTGATCGCCGACGACCACGCCGAGACGATTATCGTCATAGCGACAAAAACGCATGATTTCTCTCCCTGATCTCGTTCGCTCAGACGCGGGTGCGGTCTTCGCGGAAATAGCCGAGCTTCTCTTGCGCCACGCGGTCGGAGAAGCAGAATACGACGACGTCCTCGTTCGCCTTGAACGAGCGCCATGACCAGCCGGGCACGGCAATCACGTCCTTGGGGCCGAAATCGAAGGTTTTGGCGCCTATCGTGATCGAGCCGGTACCTTCGGCGATGCACATGACGATATGGTCCGTGGAGCGGATCTTCGCGGTTTCCATGCCCCTCGGGAAATGACTGAGCCAGGCCGACATGGTCGGCATCGTCCAGCCGCCGTCGATCGGGTTGGCATAGCGCAGCGTCGTGCCGATATGGGCGTCGATTTCTTCGCCACGCGAGGCGCGGTAGAGGGCTTCGCGGCTGCGCTCATAGGGATAGTTGAAGATCGGCGTCGTCTGGCCATAGGGGCTCGTGCCGCCGATCGGCATCATGCCGGAACCGAAACGGGCAAGCGAGTCGCCTTCGGGCCGAAGTAGTTCCTGTTCGGTGTCGTCGGAATCCTCGCGGAACACCGCCTCGAAAAAGGCGATCATCGGCACGTCGAGACCGTCCAGCCAGGCGGCCGGATCGGAACCGTCATTGCCGTGGTCGTGCCAGGCCCAGACGGGCGTGATGACGAAATCGCCAAACGCCATGCGGGTGCGCTCGCCGCCGACGGTCGTATAGGCGCCCGAACCTTCCAGCATGAAGCGCAGCGCCGAAGGCGTGTGGCGGTGAGCCGGCGCCACTTCGCCCGGCATGATGATCTGGATGCCGGCATAAAGCGTCGAGGTGGCCCGCGACTGGGCCGGGAAGGCGGGGTTTTCGAGGATCAGCACCCGGCGCTCCGCCTCTTCGGCGGTCAGCAGATTGCCGGATTCGAGGATCAGCGGGCGGATGTCGTCGTAACGCCAGCGATGCGCCTGCGCCTTCGAAGTCGGCTCGGGCGGCAGCATGCCCTTCATCACTTCCCAGAGAGGCGCCATGTTGTGCGGCTTGAGCCGCGCATAAAATTCTTCCCGTTTCGCAACGGTGGCGGCATCGATCTCGTGCATGAAATCCTCCTCCTCGGCTCCTCCAGCCGGAGATCGTAAGGTATACTAATTAATTTGGGGAGGTCAATCGCGATGGGATGCGAGAGGCGGAAATGGTCGACCCCTCAAAATTCAAGGATCGACATTTTTATTCAGGCGAAGCATAGTTGTCGCTCGGCGTCCAAAGGAGGAATGGGTGAAAAGATTAATTGTAGTATTGGGGCTCGTTCTAAGCTTCATCGCACCAGCATATGCGCAATGTGGACCAGATTGTGCAGACTGCTATAGTTCCCACAGAAATGGCAGCATTTGTCAACCCAATAAGATCAGTATATTAGGGCCTTGCGTATCTCAGTGCCTGCGAAAAAAAGAAACGCCGAAGCCCTTAATGCAAAGGCCTCAGCAAAACGCCAAGCCTGGCACGAAGTCGGCATTGTAACGATTTCCAGCAAAGTCGGGGATTTCTGGTTTCGTTATCCGATTTCAATCGAATCCTAGGCACTGAGCGAGGGGCTCACCACAGCGCTCAAAACACTCACCGCCCCGCCGTGCTCTTTGCCCGCGTCGGTTTCGGCGGCGCGGGAGGCTTGACCTTGTCCTCGCCCTTTGCCCCGCGGCCGGGCGCGCCGAGCCGTTCGGAAAGTCGGTGGG
>NZ_JALBGW010000288.1:0-2871 GCF_023006485.1 Neorhizobium sp. BETTINA12A | reverse complement strand
GGTCTCCTGCAGTTCCGCGCCGCGCCCGTTCGCCATCACGAAACGCCCGCGCCCGCCGCGCTGCAGCGCGATCCGGTCCGGATAGGCATGCAGGAGAAGCCGCCCCGCCAGAACCGTTTCCGTCGACTGCGATCGCTTCGGCAGGTTCGAGAAAATCCGATCGGCAAGTTTACGGGCCGCATCCGCCCTCTCGCCACGTTCGTTGCGGAACCGCCGCAGCCGTTCGTCGAGATCGATGTCGCTGCCACCAAGACCTTGTTCGGTCAGAAGCACGGCAAGCAGGCTTGCTTGCCTGCCGAAACCCTCTTCCGCCGCGGAGATCGCCATGGCCGATAGCCTGGGCGGAAGCGCCAGTTCCCGCATCAGCCGGCCCTTTTCCGTCAGCCCGCCCTGGGGGTCGAGTGCGCCGAGCTGGGTCAGCAGCACCTTTGCCTCGTTGAAGGCCGGCCCGGGAGGCGGATCGAGAAACGCAAGTCCCTTCGGATCCTGGACGCCCCAATGGGCAAGATCGAGAACCAGACCGGAAAGGTCGCTCGCGAGAATCTGCGGCGGCGTGAACGCCTGCAGCGCTGCCGTCTGTCCCGGATGCCAGAGGCGCATCGCGATGCCCGGTTCCGTACGGCCGGCTCGACCCGCCCGCTGGTCGGCCGAGGCGCGAGAAACACGCACCGTCTCCAGCCGGGTGATGCCCGTCGAGGGCTCGAATACCGGCAGGCGCTGCAGCCCGCTGTCGATGACGATCCGGACTCCGTCTATAGTAATGGAGGTTTCGGCGATCGATGTGGCCAGCACGATCTTGCGCTGTCCGGCGGGTGCCGGCCTGATCGCCAGATCCTGCTCCCTCTGGGAAAGATTGCCATAAAGCGGCACGACCACGGTCTCCGGCCCGAACCGCCCCACAAGCCGCTCGGCCGTGCGCAGGATTTCCGCCTGGCCCGGCAGGAAAGCGAGGATGGAACCCGTGTCATTCGCGTGCGCCTCGACGATCGCCCGCGTCATCGCGTCCTCGATCCTTTCGTTCGGTGCGCGGTCGCGATGTTGGATGTCGATCGGAAAAATCCGGCCTTCGCTCTTGATGACAGGAGGCTCGCCAAGCAGGCCCGCCACACGGTCCACATCCAATGTCGCCGACATGACGAGGATCTTCAGATCGTCGCGCAATGCCGATTGCACATCGAGCGCCAGTGCCAGACCGAAATCCGCGTCGAGCGATCGCTCGTGAAACTCGTCGAAAATAACCGTGGAAACGCCGTTCAGCTCCGGATCGTCAAGAATCATCCGGGCGAAAACGCCTTCTGTCACCGCTTCGATCCGGGTCTTCGCCGAGACCTTATTGTCGAGCCGCATCCGGTAACCGACCCGATCCCCCACCTGCTCACCAAGCAGCGACGCCATCCGGGACGCGGCTGCGCGCGCCGCCAGCCGTCGCGGTTCGAGCAGGATGATCTTTCCCGTGCACCAGGCCTGGTCGAGCAGCGCGAGCGGCACCAGCGTCGTCTTGCCGGCACCCGGCGGTGCTGAGAGTACGGCACGTGTGCCTTGGGCCAGCGCTTCCATTATAATGCCCAGCACTTCGGTAACGGGAAGTCTCGGCAGGCTCCTTGTGATCGGGCCCGCACCTTGCGCTGCGGTCATCAGCGCGAAACCTGTCCGCTGACCCGGTTATAGGCAAGGATCGCTCCGGCAAGATCCTCGAGCGCTGCGCCGACCGATTTGAAGAGCGTGATCTCGTCCGCGCTTGTGCGGCCGGGATGTTTTCCATGCGCGAGTTCGGCAAGTTCCGCCTTGATCCCGTCTTTCGATAGCGCGCCGCTTGCAAGCGGCAGAACGATGTCGCCGCCTTCCTTCATGGCGCCGGCACGCGTATCGACGAAAACCGAAGCGCGCCGCACCGCCTCGTCGTCGCTCTCGCGCATGTCCGGTTTGAAGGCGCCGACGAGGTCCAGATGCGCGCCCGGCTTCAGCCATTCGCCGCGGATCAGCGGCTCGTTCGATAACGTCGCGCAGGAAATGATGTCCGCCTGTCCGGTCGCGACAGCGAGATCCTTGACGGCCACCGCGTCGAGCCCGAGCATCCGTGCCTCATGCGCAGTTTCTTCGGCCTTCTCTATATGACGCCCCCAGATGCGGAAATGTTTGAGCGGCCGTGTGATCGCATGGGCCTGCATTAGGTTGAGCGAAAGCCGGCCGGTTCCGACCATCAGCATGACCTCCGCATCTTCCCGCGCAAGATATCGGGCGGCGAGCGCCGAGGTCGCTGCGGTGCGCCGCGCGGTCAGTTCGCCGCCCTCGACGATCGCCAGCATCTCCCCGGTCTTGCCCGATGAAAGAAGGTAGCTGCCGAAGATGGTCGACAGGGACCGGAGGTGATTGTCGGGAAACAGATTGAGGATCTTCACGCCGATATGGTCGCCCGGCACCCAGGCTGGCATCAGCAGCATGACCGCATTTGCTTCACCCGGCACCACCATCTCATGATGATGGCGCACCGGCATGACGCAGTCGCTTTTGAACATCGTTTCGATTGCCGCGATGAGTTCTGCAAACGGCAACGCATCCCGTGTCTGCACTTCATTCAATACAAGCATGTCCCACTCCAGCCGCCAGAAACAGATCTCACCCTAACAACGCGGAATCCCCGCGTAAAATGGGTTTTTAGGAGCTTCGACGCTGCCCTTTCGTTAATCGCTGCTTATTTTATGGCCGGAATTCACCTGTCTTGGGCAGGTCTCGAGAAAAATGACAGTTTTTTGAAAATCCCTGTTGACTTCAAAGTGTGGTGGGATCTATAACCCGCTCACTGAACGAGGGCGGCGGCGCTGCTGGCGACGACGACTTTCGTTCTACAGAAATCACTGATTGATTGGCGCA
>NZ_JALBGW010000287.1:0-2880 GCF_023006485.1 Neorhizobium sp. BETTINA12A | reverse complement strand
GACCGCAACACCCGCCGCGATGCGCCTGAAAACCTCAACCCGCTCGTGCCGCGCCGGCCGACGCCGGAAATGGCCGACGAGGCTGAGCGCAATACGCGCGAGGAACTCCTGCGCAACCGGATCAAGGCGCTTGCCGGCCATGTCGACCGGCCCGCCGCCGACCGGCTGGGCTTGCGCAATCTGTCGCCGATCCAGGAGGCGCTGCTCGTGCGGTTCGCCCGCAATCGCGAGACCGGGCTGTTTGCGACTGTGCTTGCCGATACGCTTTCGGCCAGCCGTTGGCTTTCGGAACGGATCCTGCTCGACATTTCCGGTCAGCAGCTCGCCGCAACGTTGAAGGGCCTGGCGATGGTGAAGGACGATGCGCTCTTCATCCTCCAGCGGCTTTACGACCATCTGGCAGCCGAGCAGGACGGCGTGACGCGGAGCGCCTCTCTCTGGGATGGGCTCGACGAGGACGAATGCGGCAAACGCGTCGAGGCCTGGCGCCGCGCCGACAGCTATACCTATCCGGAACCGCAGCATCAGCCGATGTTTGCCGACAATCGCGCAGAGGACAGCCGCGAACCGCGGGTGATCCGCACCACTGCTAGCGTCCGCAAGCCGCTCAACGGCCTCTACCGGGTGCGCTGACCGGTCATAGCGCTGCCGCTCAAGCCGGCTTCACCACTTCGAACAGATCGGCGACGTCGTCGATCTCCAGTTCCAGCAGCCAGAGATCCGGATCGAAGCGCAGTTCGCGCGACAGCATCTCGCGGACGGCTTCCGGCTCGGCCCGTTCCGCCCTCATCTCGAATTTGCGACCGCCATCGTCCTCGCCGAAGAAGTTCTGCGGAGCCGGCGCGTAGAGCGTTTCCAGCCCGTCGCGGAAGCGTTGGCGGATGAAGATCGCCCCGGCCGCCTCCGCACCCTTCTTTTCGACAGCGGCAAAACCGCCGAGCCCGAAGACGCGGCGGATCATGGCGGAGACGACGATTTCGGATTTCAGGCGCATGGTTCCTCTTACGGCGCTTCGCGACCGGGCGCAAACTCGCCCTCCCCAAATTTTACCCGGATATAACTATTGCCATAATATTACCCGGATGATATTGGCTGCACTTCCATCAAGGAAGGCACGGGACATGAACACCATCGACAGGAAAGCGGCGATCTCCGCCTACAAGGAACGCAAGGCCCCGGCCGGCATCTATGCCATCCGTTTTGCACCCATGGGGCAGCGATGGGTCGGCCGCTCCGGAGACCTCGACAAGATCCAGAACCGCATCTGGTTCACGCTCCGGCACGGCAGCCATGTGAGCAAGAGCCTGCAGGCGGCCTGGAATGCCAACCGGCCGGAGGATTTCGCGATCGAACGGCTGGAAGAGATCGACGAGGAGCTGACCGGCTACCTGCGCGACCGGACGCTGAAGGACCGACATCTGCACTGGGCTTGGGAGCTCGGCGCCGAGGCGGTCTGAGCCCTTCCACGGGAGCCAGGCCACGGAAGTCCCTGAGAAGAAACGGGAAATCGCGATGCTGCGGCCTTTCCTTTCGCCGAATGCACCATATCTTACACATCGGTGCCGCACGGCACTGTCATGAAAAGGAGTTTGGGGCTTGGCTACTTCCGCATTGATCAGCATTCTGATCACCTTCCTGGTGATCGTCCTGGTTCTCTATCTCGTCGCGCGCCTGCCGATCGATGGCCGCGCGAAACAGATTGCGCAGATCATCATCATCATCATCGGCATCATTTCGCTGCTGAAATATCTCGCCGTTTTCTAAAGGCAGAGATGCGCCCGGCCATGCCGGGCGCCATCCCAATCGGCGGCTCGGGATCACGCCGTCATCGCATTTGTCCGCCGGTATTCCTGCGTCACCCCGCCAAAACCCCAGGCGTCCGCCTCCACCTCGCGGACGATGACATAGGTGGCGGGCGGTATCCCGCCGAGGCTCTTTTTCAAAAGCGCGTCCATCGCCTCGATGAAACGCTGCTTCTCCTCGGCCGTGTTGGTGCCGAGCGTGACATTGGCCTCCACATGCGCGGCCACTTCCAGCGGCTCGCCACCGACGGTCCACCCGGAAAGATCGACCTCCTCCACCAGGACCGCGGTGACCTCGCGGCGCTTGCGCATGATCGTGTTCATCAGCACCGTAGTTTCCTGCTGCAGCAGGCGCCGTGATTCCGGTTCGATGCTTTTGCCGGCGATGATGACGTGAACGAAGGGCATGACGTTCTCCTTTTCGGATTTCTGTTGACGCCGCTATCTTCTCCCCGCACAATCATTTTGAAAATCACGAAGTTTCAAACGCATACTTTTATAAAACTTAACGATCATGCTGCCCGTCAATCTCGACATCGACATTCTGAGAAGTTTTGCGCTCGGCCTGGAGTTCGGCAGTTTCGCCAAGGCTGCCGACCGCCTCGGCCGTTCGCCTTCGGCGATCAGCCTGCAACTGAAGAGGCTCGAGGAACAGGTGGGAGAAACCCTGCTGCAGAAGCAGGGGCGTGGACTTGTGCTGACCGAAGCAGGCGAGATCCTGCTTAGCTATGCCAAGCGCATCCTGGAGCTCAACGACGAGGCGCGGGCGGCAGTGCGCGGCGGCGGCAAGCTCGAAGGCTGGGTGAAGATCGGCGTGCCGCAGGATTTCGCCGAAACCTGGCTGCCGGACCTGCTCGGTCGCTTTTCGAAGATCCATCCGAAGGTACGGGTCGAGGCCCGGGTCGACCGGGGTGTCGCGATGGTGCAGGCGATCGACAAGGGTGAACTCGACGTGGCGCTGACCTGGGGCACGCTCGCCAGCCCGCGGGCGGAGGTCGTCGCAAGGCGGGAAATCGCCTGGATCGGCCCGGACAGCTTCCGGCATATACCCGGAGAGACGCTTGCGATCGTCGCCTTC
>NZ_JALBGW010000286.1:0-3013 GCF_023006485.1 Neorhizobium sp. BETTINA12A | reverse complement strand
GGTGGCGGACACAGTCACCGGCATCGATCCGTACTTCGCCTCCGCTGCCGTGATCGCGGCCCTCGCCGCACTCGGCGCCAGCCGCGCCTACACGGTTTGGCCGGCGATGATCGCCGCCTGCGGGTCGGTGCTGGTCCTTGCCGTCGTGGCGCTGATGCTGCTCGATACCTATGTGCCGCAACCGGTCGGCAACGAACCGCTGCCGGTCGTGACCTATGCTACGGAAATCGCCATCAGCTTGTTGCTCGGGGCGGTGTTCACGCTGCTCGGCTTTGCGTTCCTGAAACGCTTCCGCAGGGCGGAGCCGGAATTCTCGATGGTCTGGAGCGTGCTGATGTCCGGCGTGCCGGTGGCGCTGGCGACCATCAGCTTCCTCAATTTCGGCAATCTCGGACGCGACTGGACGCATGGGCTTTACGGGGTCGGCCTCGGCCTCGTGCTGCTGGCCGGTGCCGAATGGCTGTTCCGCGAGCGTGACGAGACGAGCGAGGGACGCATCGACTGGGCGGCCAACCTGGTCGTCGCCGGATCGTTTGCGGGCTTCACCTTGGCGCTGCATGCTTTGACCAACGGCATCGTCACCACCATTCTCGTGTCGGTGCTGGGTTTTGCCTATGTGCTCGGCATGCGGGTTCGGCCGTGGCCGGCGCTGCCGTGGATGATGGCAGCGGCGATCCTGATCGTGTTCGGCCGGATCGCCTGGGAACCAACGCTGATCGGCCAGAACAGCCTTGGCACCACGCCGTTCTTCAACGCGCTTCTGCCGGGCTACGGCATTCCGACGCTGCTGGCGATCGTGACGGCCTATCTGTTGAAGGACTCTTCGGATTTCCGCATCCGCAACCTGATCCAGGCGCTTGCGTCGCTGGCCTCGCTGATGACGGTCGCGGTTCTGGTGCGCCATGCGATGAACGGCGGCGTACTGGACGACCGGGTGCCGACGCTCGGCGAGCAGTCGATCTACACGCTGCTGACGGTCGGTTTCTCAGGGATCTTGATGACGCTCGATTTCAAACGCCCAAGCCCTGTCTTCCGCTGGGGTTCGATGATCGCCGGGGTGCTCGCCACCGCCAATGCGCTGTCGCTGCACGTGTTTGGCCTCAACCCCTATTTCAGCGGTGAAAACACCGGCGCCTGGTCTTTCTTCAACCTGCTGCTGCTCGGTTATCTCCTGCCAGGCCTCGCCTATGCGCTGGTCGCCTATTATGCCCGCGGGCGGCGGCCGATGCCTTACGTGATCATGCTGGCGCTCGCCGGCGCGGTGCTCGGTTTCCTGTGGGCGACGCTTTCGGTGCGGCGTTTCTGGCAGGGTGAGAATATTGCCGACTGGAAGGGGTTCATGGCCGCCGAGACCTATACCTATTCGGTGGTCTGGCTGCTGATCGGCGTGGCGCTGCTGGCAATCGGCTCCAAGCTCGACGCCAAGAGCCTGCGGCTTGCCTCCGCCGGTCTCGTGCTCGTCGCCGTGGTAAAGGTGTTCCTGGTCGACATGTCGAACCTCGAAGGGATTCTTCGGGCGCTGTCGTTCATCGGGCTCGGCGCGGTGCTGATCGGGATCGGGCTTTTCTACCAGCGCATTCTGGTGAACAAGAGCGGTGAACCCGCCGCCATTGATTCCCAGGAACCCGTTTCGTGACCGTTTCGCTTGTCGCTTCCTTGGCCGCCGCCTTTTCGCCTTTCGAGGCGCTTGCCGAGGCCCTGATTCCGCATGCGACCGAGGGCGACGACGGCTCGCACGACATCGCCCATATCCTGCGCGTCTTCCGCAACGCGATGCGCATCCATGCCAAGGAAGGCGGCGACGGGCGAGTGCTTGCCGCCGCCGTGCTGCTGCATGACTGCGTTTCGGTGGAGAAGAACTCGCCGCTGCGGGCACAGGCCTCGCGGCTGGCGGCGGAGAAGGCCGCGACCGTCCTTGCCGATGTCGGCTGGCAGGAGGCAGATATCGTGGCCGTCGCGCATGCGGTGACGGCGCACAGCTTTTCGGCCAACATCGTGCCCGAGACGCTGGAGGCCAGGATATTGCAGGATGCGGACCGGCTGGATGCGATCGGCATGGTGGGGGCGGCGCGCTGCTTCTATATCGCCGGGCGGATGGGGTCCGGCCTCTACGACCCGGCCGATCCGCTCGCCAGACACCGCCCGCTCGACGACAAGGCGTTTGCGATCGACCATTTCGAGGTGAAACTGTTCAAGCTCGCCGACGGCTTCCAGACGGCGGCAGGGCGGGCTTTTGCCGCCGAGCGGCATCAGCGCCTGCGGCAGGTGCTCGACCTCTTCATCGACGAGATCTGAAGGAGACTTCCCATGCGGATCAGCGAACTCAACCTCTATCCCCTGAAAAGCGGCCGCGGCATCGCGCTCAACGAAGCGGAGATCACGGCCGCGGGCATTCCCGGCGACCGGGAGATGATGGTCGTCGATCCGACCGGCATGTTCATCACCCAGCGGGAACTGCAGCCGCTTGCCAGGCTCGAGGTCTATCCCGAAGCCGGTTCCGTCCGCTTCGCGATGGAGGGCAAAGGCGAGATCCGCGTCGCCCGGTCGCCGACTGAGCGGCGCATGGAGACCGTGGTGTGGAAATCCAGCGTCAACGCGGCGCTCGCCGACGATGCGGCCAATGCGGTGCTGTCGGAATGGCTCGGCCGGGACATTCGGCTGGTGTTCTTCGACCAACAGGCAAGGCGTGTCGCAAGCCCGGAATGGGCGGGCGACAATTCGCCGGTGACCTTTGCGGACGGCTACCAGGTGCTGGTGACCACGACTGGATCGCTCGCCGCGCTCAATGCGGACATGGCGGCCAGGGGCGAAGGCTCGGTCGGCATGGAACGGTTCCGGCCGAACATCGTGCTCGACCACAACGAACCCTGGGCGGAGGACGGCTGGACCGGCATCGAGATCGCCGGCATCCGCTTCGATTTCGTCAAGCCCTGCGCCCGCTGCATCATGACCACGCAGGACCAGCGGACGGGTTCGCGCGACGTGCCGGACCCGATCCCCGCCATGGGCCGCA
>NZ_JALBGW010000285.1:0-3025 GCF_023006485.1 Neorhizobium sp. BETTINA12A | reverse complement strand
CATCGACTTCAGCGTGTCGCGGGTCGCGACGGTGGCGCCCGTGGCCTCCGCCTCGGAGATCCGGCGCGACGTCAGCAGCGGGCATTTGATCTGGACGAAATGCACATCCGCCGGGTCGTCGATGCCGGCATCCCGCATCGCCGCCCTGACCCCGTCGGCGACGAGGAGAACCTGTTGCCGGCGTCCGAGATGATGGGTGGGCAGAACGGGTGTGCGGGAGGCACCGATTGCGAGCGCTCGTTCGCCGGGCGCTTCCACAGTTTCGCGGGTGAAGATCGTCCAGTGCGGCGAAAGCGCGCCTTCGGTTCCACCCGACATGACGGTCGAAACCCCATCGACACCATGCCTGTGAAACAGCTCTTCGAAACTGCGGGTCGCGAATCCACGGCTGAAATCGTTGACGCAGCCGTTGCCTTCGGTCTTGCCGAGCACCGCCACGACATTCTTGACCGCAAGGCCGCCCGCAAACAGCGCCTCGACGCCAGCGACATCGTCCGGGCCGTCGGCGGGTATGCGATAAACGTGGGCACGCAGGGAGGACATCAGGGCAGGGCCTTCACGAGCGCATCGGAGTTGGAGACGGCACCGAAGACGCCGCCCTGCATCTTGACCATCTTGATGGCAGCGAGGTGATTTCCGTAGTCGGTGGCGCCGCAGCAGTCCTCGAGCATCAGGCATTCGAAACCGCGGTCGTTCGCCTCGCGCATCGTCGTCGAGACACAGACATCGGTGGTGATGCCGGTCAGCACGATGTTTTCGATGCGTTTCTGGTTGAGAATGAGTTCGAGATCGGTGGCGCAGAACGAGCCCTTGCCGGGCTTGTCGATGATCACTTCGCCTTCGATCGGATAGAGTTCCTGGATGATGTCCCAGCCGGGCTCGCCGCGCGTGAGGATGCGGCCGCAGGGGCCGGGATCGCCAATGCCGGCGCCGATGCGCTGCGAGCGCCAGCGCTTGTTGGCGGGCAGATCGGCGAGGTCGGGCCTGTGGCCTTCGCGGGTGTGGATGATGTGGTAGCCTTTTGCGCGCATGGCGGCGAGGACGCGCTTGATCGGTTCGATCGGCGCCTGCACCAGCGACAGGTCGTAACCCATGTGATCGACATAACCGCCCTTGCCGCAGAAATCGGTCTGCATGTCGATGATGATCAGCGCGGTGTTCTGAGGTCTTAGGTCGCCGTTATAGGGCCAGGCATAGGGATCGGCGTCGATATAGCGGAGTGTCTGGCCAGCCAGCGCGGCGGGGGAAAGGCTGTTCATCGGGTCTCTCCAATTCGGTTTGCGGCCTATTTCGTCAGCGACAGCGCGCCCGGCGCGCCGGCGAGCGAGCGGGTGGGCGAGGAGGTGGCGATCAGGATGATGAGGGTGAGCACGTAGGGTGCCGCGTAGAACAGGTAATAGCCTTGCGTGACGCCGACCGATTGCAGGGCAGGCCCAAGCGCGCCGGCGCCGCCGAAGAGGAGCGCGGCAAGGAAGCAGCCGATCGGGTTCCAGCGGGCGAAGATCACCAGCGCTACGGCCATCAACCCCTGACCGGAGGAAATGCCTTCGTTCCAGGAGCCCGGATAATAGAGCGACAGATAGGCGCCGCCGATCGCCGCCAGCGATCCACCGGCGGCGGTTGCCAAAAGCCGGACCCGATCTGGATTGATGCCCATGGCGCGGGCCGCGTCGGTGCTGTCGCCGACGACACGCAGGATAAGCCCGATACGGGTGTTCTTGAAGGCCCAGAACAGGAAAAGGGCGAGTGCGGCGCCGATGAAGAACAGCACGTTGATGTTGAGCGCCGCCTGCACTTGCGGCACGGCCGACCAGGTTCCGAGCGGGATGGAGGGCAGTTTCGGCGCCACCGGCTGGATGAAGGACTTGCCGAGGAAAAAGGCGAGGCCCAGGCCGAACTGCATCATCGCGATGCCGATGGCGATATCGTTGACCTTGGGCCATTTGCAGATCCAGCCGTGGATCGTGCCGAACATGGCACCGGTCGCCATCGCCGCCAGCACGCCCAAAGTCGGCGAGCCGGTCATCACCGCCACCGCATAGGCTGTCATGGCACCGAAAACGAGCGTGCCTTCAAGCCCGAGATTGATGCGGCCGGAGCGTTCGGTGATCGTTTCGCCAAGCGAGACGAAGATGAAGGGCGTGGAGACGCGGATGGCGCCTGCAAAGATCGCCAGCGGCACGCCCCAGAGGCCGATACCTGTGTCTTCCATCAGAGGCTCCTTTTCCAGAGGTCGGGATTGAAGATCTTGAAGCGGCCGTAAAAGGTCTCGCAGAAGAGGATGACGATGAAGAGCGTACCCTGCAGCACGAGCACCGTCGCATCGGGCAGGCCCATGCGCCGCTGGATCAGGCCGCCCGAGGCGGAGATGCCGCCGAGCAGGATGGCAACCGGAATGATCGCCAGCGGATTGTGCCGCGCCAGGAAGGCGACGAGGATGCCGGTATATCCGTAGCCGGCGGCCAGCGAGGCGTTGGCGCTGCCCTGGACCGCAGCGACTTCGATCATGCCCGCGAGGCCGGCAAAACCGCCGGCAATCGCGGTGAAGCCGACGATCAGCTTGCCGACCGGCAGGCCTTGTATCTGCGCCGCGCGGACATTGCCGCCGGCGATGCGGGCCGCAAAACCGTAGCTGGTGATCTCGATCAGAACCCAGGAGAGGATGCAGGCGACGACGCCGATGACGAGGCCCCAGTGGACATCCATGCCGGGGATCTGGCCGAGCATGTAGTCCTTCGGCAGAGGTTTGGTGGACGGCTTGTTGAGGCTCGCCGGATCGCGCAGCAGCCCTTCGACGAACTGGTTCATCAGGGCGATGGCGATATAGGCCAGAAGCAGCGAGGAGATCGTTTCGTTGACGCCGCGATAATGGCGCAGGAAACCGGCAAAGCCGATCCAGATGCCGCCGACGACCATGGCAGCGACGCCCATGAAGACGAAGAGCACGATCGGCGGCACGATGCCGACGAAGGGCATGGCGCTGGCCGCCGCCGCGACGCCGCCGAGCACGACGGCACCTTCAGCC
>NZ_JALBGW010000284.1:0-3221 GCF_023006485.1 Neorhizobium sp. BETTINA12A | reverse complement strand
CGGGCTGAAGACCGGGCCGGCCGCTGCCGCCGACGCGATTGCTGCGGTCGACGCGATCGGCATTGGTTCGCGCGAGGAATTCCACGCGGCGCTGTCGGCCGTCTTCGTCAAGCGTCATGAGGACCAGCCTGTCTTCGACGAAGCGTTTCGCCTGTTCTGGCGCTCCCGCGATCTGGTCGGCAAGATGATCGCGATGATGTCGCCGAAGGCTGCCGACAATCGCGAACGGGAAAAGCAGAAGGCCGGCGCGACACGTGTGAGCGAGGCCCTCACGGCCGACCAGCCGGAGACCCCGAGCCGCAAGAAGCCGCCGGAGGTCGAAGTCGACTCGCGCTTCACGACCTCCGCCGGCGAAATCCTCAAGCGGATGGATTTCGCCCAGATGAGCGCGGCCGAACTGGCGGAGGCCCGGCGTGAACTGGTCAAGCTCGCTCTGCCGCTGGACAAGGTGGCGACACGCCGGTTCCGGTCGTTCAATCATCCGCCCAGGATCGACCCGCGCGCCACCATGCGCCAGGCGATGAAGAGCGGCGGCGATCTTATTCTGCCGCGGTTCCGCGAGCGCAAGACCGCGCCGCCGCCACTCGTGGTGCTTGCCGATATTTCCGGTTCGATGAGCCAGTACACCCGGATCTTCCTGCATTTCCTGCATGCACTGACCGAAAAGCGCACCCGGGTGCACACCTTCCTGTTCGGCACGCGGCTGACCAACGTCACCCGCCAGATGCGCCGCCGCGATCCGGACGAGGCGCTGTCGGGCTGCACGGACGCGGTGCGCGACTGGTCGGGCGGCACGCGGATCGGCGCGACGCTTGCCGAATTCAACCGGCTCTGGTCGCGCCGCGTGCTGGGGCAGGGCGCTGTCGTTCTGTTGATCACCGACGGCCTCGAGCGGGAGGGCGTCGAGGAGCTGGCGCAGGAAATGGACAGGCTGCACCGGTCCTGCCGTCGTCTGATCTGGTTGAACCCGCTGTTGCGGTTCGATGGTTTCGAGGCACGGGCACGCGGTGTGCGCGCCATGCTGCCGCATGTGGACGAGTTTCGTGCCGTCCACAATCTGCAGTCGCTGGCCGATCTGGCGACGGCATTGTCGGATGACCATGCAAAGACCGCGGACCCGCGGCGCTATTTGAACAGGAGGAGGGTCGCATGACTGTTTCCGAAATTCTGGACCCGCTGCTGACCGCCGAGAGCTGGAAGCAGGCCGGCCGTGACGTGGCGATCGCAACGGTGATCGAGACCTGGGGCTCCGCGCCACGCCCGACAGGCAGCCATCTCGTCATCGATGGCGAGGGTAATTTCGAAGGCTCCGTCTCCGGCGGCTGCGTCGAAGGCGCTGTTATCACGGAGGCGCTTGACGTCATCGAGAGCGGCGCCCCGAAAATGCTGGAGTTCGGCGTTGCCGACGAGACCGCATGGCGGGTCGGCCTGTCCTGCGGCGGCCGGATCCGCGTCTATGTGGAAAGGCTCGGCTGATGCAGCTCGAAGCACTGACGAAGCTCAACGCCGCCCGGCGTTCGCGCAGGGCTGCCGTGGTTGTAACCGACCTCGCCGGCGACCACGTGCAGGTCATCCTGGAGGGCGAACCCGTATCCGGTTTGCTCGGGGAGGAAACTGCAAAAGCGTTTCGCAACGGCAAGGCGGGAACGGTCGAGCTCGAAGGACAGTCGCTGTTCCTCAATGTCCATCTGCCGCCGCCGCGCATCGTGGTGATCGGTGCCGTGCATATCAGCCAGGCGCTCGCGCGGCTGGCCCCGGTCGCCGGATACGACCTGACGATCATCGATCCGCGCACGGCTTTTGCGACGGAAGAACGTTTCGAGGGCGTCGAATTGGTCGCCGACTGGCCTGAAGACGTGTTGAAGGACCGCCCGCTCGACGCCTATACGGCACTGGCGGCCGTTACTCATGATCCGAAGATCGACGATTTCCCGCTCTCCGAAGCGCTGCGGGTCGGGTGCTTTTACGTCGGCGCGCTCGGCAGCCGGAAAACCCATGCGAAACGTGTGGAGCGGCTGAAGGAAATGGGCCGCACCGACAACGAGATCGGCCGTATAGCCGCTCCGATCGGTCTCGACATCGGGGCCGCGAGCCCGGCCGAGATCGCGCTCGCCACGCTTGCCCAGATCGTCCAGGCCTTTCGCCGACGTGATCTCGTCACTGCCGGGTGACGCCATGAGATACGGAACGTTTGCACTCGGCGAGGCAGAAGGCGCAGTGCTTGCGCACAGTATCAGACTGCCGGCCGGCCGCATCTCGAAAGGGCACATGCTGTCGCAGGAGGATATCGTCCGGCTTTCGGAAGAAGGCATCGACTCCGTCGTCGCGGTGCGGCTCGATCCCGGCGACATGCTGGAGGACGCCGCCGCCCAGGCAATTGCCGGTGCGATCGTCCCGGACAATCTGCGTTTCTCGGAGGCAACCACCGGCCGCGTCAACATCTATGCCAAGGTCGACGGCCTTTTTGTCGCCGACAAGAGGATAGTCGACACGCTGAACCGCATCGACCCGGCGATCACGCTCGCCTGTCTTGCCGATCATGTGGCGGTGCGCGCCGGCGACATGGTGGCGACCGTCAAGATCATCCCGCTCGCCGTCGGTGGGGCAAAGGTCGCGGAAGCCGTGGCACTGCTGGCAGACTCGATCGCCTTCGAGGTAAAAGCCTTCAGTCCCCGTGCGGTGACCCTGGTCGCGACCGAGCTTCCTTCGCTGAAAGTGTCTGTCATGGATCGGACCGCCAAGCTGCTGGAGCAGAGGCTTGCTCTATCCGGTAGCCGGCTAATAAAAGAGATCCGCATCCCCCATTCCGCCGAACGCCTTACCGAGGTTCTTCAACAGCTGCGGCCGGAGGAAATTAATGAGCCGGCTATGATTATCGTCTTCGGCGCCTCGGCTGTGGCCGATCCTGACGATGTCATTCCCGCCGCCATCCGCCGCGCGGGCGGAGAGGTCGATCAGGTCGGCATGCCCGTCGACCCCGGCAATCTCTTGGTTCTCGGGCGGATCGGCAATGTCCCGGTGCTGGGTGCGCCGGGCTGCGCCCGCTCGCCGAAGGAAAACGGTTTCGACTGGGTGCTGAACCGGCTGATGGCCGGCGAAACGCCGACCTCCTTCGATATTACGGGCATGGGCGTCGGCGGGCTGCTGATGGAAATTCCGACGCGCCCGCGCCCGCGCGATGCCACGTCGGAAAAGGCAGCGAGCCTTTCGGTCGGCGCCCT